>CAYWTU010000552.1:0-3700 GCA_964461275.1 uncultured Pirellulales bacterium
AGCGGTGATGGCCTTTACACGGAGCTTGGCGGCGACGCTGGCGCCGACGGTGCGTGTCAACTGCGTGGCGCCTGGCTGGATTCGCACGGCCTGGGGCGAACAGGCCTCGGCGTACTGGCAGCAGCGGGCCGTGAACGAGGCGCACCTGCGGCGGTGGGGGACGCCGGAAGACGTAGCCCGGGCGGCGCGGTTCCTCGTCTCGCCCGCCGCTGGGTTTATTACCGGCCAGATTCTGCCGGTCAACGGCGGCCTGCGCACCAACAGCCGCCCCGTGCCGTAACCGTCCGGCCAATTCCGTCGGCCCGCGTCCAAGAACGATTAATACCGCGGTTGACCTGGCCGCTGTGTCGGCGGCGCTTGTGCGGCCCGGGCGCCCGGTGGCAACGGTCGCGGCGCGGCGGCCCGGCGGTCCTGTGAAGGTGCGGCAACGCGGCGATCGCCTTGCGGCGCCGCGGCCCTCAGTTGTTGCGGTGGCACTCGTTGGCCCGGCGATGGCGCTGGGCCGCGTCCGTACTGCGGCCGTGCCGCCGCGGAACTCGCTTGGCCATAGACGTCCGGCTGCTGATAGGGCTGCGCCGCGTACGGCGCGCCTGGCCGGGCGTAGCCCGATTGCGGTCGAGCCTGCGCGGGTAAGCCCGGCCGGCCGGAAGGGGCCGAGGGGCCGCCATGGCGCGGGAAGGGATGGGTCTCGGCCTGCATGCGTGCGGCTTCGGGATTCATTTGGTAATACAGCGCTGTGGCGGTCATCGGCAGTTTGTACAGCCGCGCCAGCCACACGCCGCGGCGCGACAGCTCGGCCGCCACCTCGCCCCGTTCGGTGATGAAGGTCAACCCGGCCAGGTCCGCGCGGCGATTGTAGACGATGGCCCATTGTGCGACCGCCGCTCGGCGCGGATCATTGGCGTCCCAGCCTACCAGTTGCGATTTCACGTCGGCCAGTTCCGGCGATGCGATGGCCGCTGCCAGCACGTGATACGGCGCCAGGTTCGGGCCATACACCATCACTTGCCCTGGCGCCTGCTCGGCGGCGGCGCGGAGCAGCGTTGCCTGCACCGAGTCGCCCCAGTAGGTCACCTCAAAGCCCAACTTTTCTGCGCCCGGCAGGCCGCCCACCAACAAATTGTAGTAGCTGAGTTGACAAGGGTGCGTGAGTAGAATGCCCAGCCCCTGCACCGCCAGCAGCCCGCATGCCAGGGCCGTGGCCCAAACGCCGCCACGGATTTTCTCGGGCATGCGTGTCGCGGCCCAGGCCAGGCCATCACCGGCGAGCACCGCCCAGCACGGGTAGACCAGCAGAAACAGCCGCGTGCCGTCGTAAACGGGCGTCTGCGGCCAACTGAACAACGCCAGCATGAAACCGAGCGCAAGCACGATGATCGAGCGGCTGGGGTCGCGCCAGGCCGTGCGGTTGACCCAGCCGCCCAGCAGCCCCAACGCCAACAGCCCCAGGGGCAGCGTTACGAAGAACATCACCCACGGGTAATGCCAAGGGACGGCCACGTCGTCCCAGACTTGGCCCCAGTAGAAGACGTGCAAAGGTTGACGATCGGTGGCCGTTCCCAAGAACTCTTTGAGTCGTTGCCACGGCGCCGACCACAGCCAGGGCCAACCGAGAAAAAAAGTAGTAAGCCCCGCTGCCAACCAGATCAGGCCGCCGCGCCAGGCGTCGCGTCGGTAGTGGGCGCCGAACCAAATCAGGGCCGGGACGACGAGCAACAGGCCGTGCAATTTCGTCAACGCGGCCAGGCCCCAGACGACGCCCGCCAGGAGAAAATGCCACCACCTTCCGCCGCGGTCGTGAGCCACAGGCAAGGCGATGCAGGCCGCGAAGCAGAACAGCGCGGTGAAGGTGTCCAGCGTGGCGAAGTGGGCATCGGCGAATAGCCGCGGACACAGGGCCGCGGCCGCGGCGGCGGTCAAACCTGCGCAGGGACCGTGTCGTCGTGCCGCAAACCAGCCGCACAAGAACACCAGGCCGCCATAACCCATCGCAGGCGCAAACCGGGCGGCGACCAACGACACGTCGGCCGGGTCATCGTGACGTGGGTCGAACAGCGCGTGCACCCAGCCCAAGAGCCAGCGTCCCAGGGGAGGATGCAACGTGAGCTGGCCATAGGCCTGTTCGCGGGCGTCGTGCTTGAACATCCCCAGGCCGTGGGTCCGCCAGGCTTGAACCAGCTTTTTGCCGGCGGCGGTGTCGTAGTATTCATCCGGCGTGACGCCAGGCCCTCCACGGCTGGGATCGAGCGTCAAGAGCACGGCCAACGTGGCGGCGGCGCCCAACAGCAAGGGCCGAGCCCACGAAAAGTGGACCACGTCGCCCGCGGGCGACGGCGCCGGTCGAGTGGACTCGGACGCAGCCACGACAAACCTCCCTGAGAGCGCAAGTTCGGCCGGCCGGCGGCCGCACCACGTCCGGCCATCAGCGCGCACGACCATCCCTGTCGCGCAGCGGCGCTATTACATGTGTCGGGCGGCGGCGCGTCGGGGTGTGAGAAATAACGGCGCAAGGCGGATTTTGTGCATCGGTGGACCCAACCGGCAGAGTGAGCCGGCTGCGTTTACATGCCATACACTCCGTGGGCAGCTGAAACTCGTCGCCCAGTGGTTATGGAATAGGCCCTAAATCAGATAGAGTTTTGCGATGAGGCAGGCCAGGCAATCGGTGCACGGCCACGGTACATTTCCGCGACATTTCAAAGCTGTCACTCGACCTGCTGGCGCCAGTAGCCGGGGCGACGACTGTTGTGGGCATTCGCTTGCACGATGATGAGCTCCGGCGACTTGACCTCGAATATCATCGTATAGGGAAACCTCGCCAATGCCGCGCGGCGAAAGTCGCGGAGGCGCCCGCTGGTCGGTTCCCGTGCGAATCGCTCGGGCATTGCCTCGACCTTGGTTAGAGCGGCGGCCAATTCGTCGAGGAATTCACTTCCCAGGTTGGCTCTCTGAGCGTTGTACCAGTGTGCCGCATCGTTGGCCTCGCGTTCGGCGGCGCGTGATACTCGCAGGCGAATCACGGTTTTGACGCTTCAGAGCCGAGTTGCTCGCGCAGGCGGGTCAGGACTTCGCGCCAATCTTCCGCGGGCATTTCGCCCCGGTCGTAGGCTTCGGCCCGCGATTCGACTTCACGGAGCCAAGCGTCCGCGATCTCCGGCGACGCGAATGCGCCTTCGACCAGGCTGTCGTCGATGCGTTGGGCGACATATGCCCGATCGGCAGCAGGCAGCGCCAACACCTGTTGGATGTTCTCTTCGCGTGTGGACATCGTTATACCTCTCAGAATGGCTGTAGGTCATTCTGACAGGTCGATGGTTCGCGGTAAAGTTTTGGTTTTCCTGGCGCACAGGCAGTCCAACTCGCTAAGCGTATCGCGTGAGCGGTTCGCCAAGGCTTTCCTCGGCGCGCAAAAAAAGAACCGCAATCGAGAGCCTGATTGCGGTTCAAAGGGAGGGATTACGGATGCTGTGCTCGGGAAGCCCAGCGTCCACGACCAACCTAAGTTGGCCGCCCTTGCGATGTATGTATTCCGCCGCGGGGGTCGCACCGCGACGGCGTCATCTCCCGCCGGCGAGAGCGGGGAGTGTTCTCCTAATCGCTTAGACTAGTTCCTTGCGGGCGCCGATCAGCGTCCGCACGCGTTCCGCCAAGAGGGCCGTGTCGAACGGCTTCTTGAACGTCTCGTTGATGCTCGAACGGT
>CAYWTU010000553.1:0-3699 GCA_964461275.1 uncultured Pirellulales bacterium
CGCGCCGATCAGGTTCTGTCGCTTACGTTCTGCGGGCCCGGGCTCTTGGCCAGCGGCGGCACGCAGAACATGGTTCGCGTCTGGGACGTACCGTCGGGCCGCGAGAAGGCCCGACTGGTGGGCCACACCGGCTCGATCGCCGCGCTGACCCTGGGACAGGACGAACACAGCCTGGTTTCCGGCAGTTTTGACACCACGGTGCGCTGGTGGCGAATCACCAGCACCGGACAAGATTCGACCGCACAGCAAGAATCGATCCCGCCCCGGGTGCGCTGACCGTTCGGCCCGGCGGGCAGCGGTTGAGCAAGGATGCACAGGCGCACTGGGGCACAACTAGGTTCGAACCGACATGGAGGTGGTTCGTGGGACTGTTTTCGCATTTGTTCTCCAAGCGTCGTCGCGCCGTCGCCCCGCGCACTGGCCTGAAGGCCCATCACCGCTGCCGGCTCGAACAGTTTGAGTCGCGCCGCCTGATGGCGGTCGACGCGGCCATCGCCCCAATCCAACTGGGCAGCGTCTACTACGAAGATTCCAGCGGCGACGACGAAGCGCCCGATACGTTGCAGTTCACCTTCACCGGCGGCGCTCCCGGCACACAGCTCACCGAGCTGACCGTCGACACCGACAAGTTTGGCGACGGGCTGACGATCGGCGACGTGTTTTGGGACACCGCCTCGGGCGGGCAGGGCGACTTCAACTCGCAGCCGATGCTCGTCGTGTCGCAAAACGGATTCAACATCACCGGCGCTTCGCTCGTCGACGGCGGGACCCTGCTCAAATTCACGTTCACCGGTTTCGACGCCGGCGAAACGCTGACCATTTCGGTTGATGTGGACGAGAAGAGCTTCAAGGCCAGCAACGCCACCGCCGAAGGGGACGAGTTCGAAGGTTCGATCCTCACCGGCAAGTTCACCGCGCCGCACTACTTCGACGCGCAGGGCTCCGACATTTATCTGGACGAGTACGATCCCAAGTTCGCCGGCAGCGGGCTCCCCTTGCCGGCCGACATCTACTCGCCCCCCAACAGCGAGGCCACCCCGGTCCGCACCGCCGGCGCGCTGGTGGCCCTGACTCAAACGCCGCTGCCCATTTCGCTCTCAGGACGCGTCCACCAAGACCTGGACGGCGACTGCCTGCAAGACCCCGGAGAGCAAGGCATCGCCGGCGTGCAGTTGACGCTCGAGCGGCTCCTGGACGGCGCATACGTCAGCACCGGTCGCACGGCCACGACCGACGCCAACGGCGACTACGAGTTCGACGACCTGGCCCCCGGCACGTATCGCGTCGTCGAGTCGCAGCCGGGCGGCTACCTCAGCGTCGGCGCCAAGCCGGGCAACGTCGACGGTCAGACCCGCGGCGTGGCGGTCGGCAGCGACATCCTGGCGGGCATCGAACTCAACGGCGGAGACGACAGCGTCCGCAACGATTTCTGCGAAACCTTGCCCGCGTCGATCTGCGGATACGTCTACCACGACCGCAACGACAACGGCCTGCGCGAGGCCGGCGAGGAGGGCATCGCCGGCGTGACGGTCGACGTGATGCCGGTGGGCGGCACGCCCGGCAGCGCGGTGAGCGTCATCACCGACGCCAACGGCCGCTGGTGCGCCACCAATCTGACGCCTGGCACGTACACCGCCATGGAACGCCATCCGTCGAGTTGGATCGACGGCAACGACACGGTGGGCGACCACGGCGGCGACGGCAGCGTTAACGACAAGCTGCAATCGGTCACGCTTGCCGCCGGCGTGAACGCCGATCACTACAACTTTGGCGAACTGTTGCCCGCCAGCATCCGCGGACAGGTGCATGCCGACAACGACGGCGACTGCGTCTTGGACGCCGGCGAACAGACCATCGCCGGTGTGACCATCGAGCTGCGCAGCAACGGCGCCTTGGTGGCCACCACCGTCACCGACGCTCAGGGCAAATACAGCTTCGACAACCTGCGACCGGGCGCCTACTCGGTGCATGAGATTCAGCCCGGCGGGTACCTGCAAGGAGGCGCCGTGCCCGGCACGCTGGGAGGCGTGGCCGTCGGCGACGACCAACTGACGCAAATCGCGCTTCAGAGCGGCGACAACTCGCTGGAGAACAATTTCTGCGAAGTGCTGCCCACCGGCGTTCAGGGCCAGGTGTTCGTCGACACCAACAACGACTGCATTCGCCAGGTCGGCGAAGAGCCGATTGCCGGCGTCACCATTTGGCTCCTCGACAGTCAGGGCAACCGCATCGCCAGCACCACGACCGACGCCAACGGTAAATACGAGTTCACCAACCTGCGGCCCGGGAAGTACAGCCTTGAGGAGGTGCATCCCGGCAGCTACCTGCAAGGAGGACAGACGGCTGGCAGCGCCGGTGGCAACGTCAGCCAGGACAAGATCACCGACATTCAGCTCTTGGCCGGTCAACTGGGGGTCAACTACGACTTTTGCGAAGTGAAGCCGGCTCGCTTGTCGGGCTATGTCTTCCAAGACGGCCCGCCGATTGTCTACGAAAGCCTCGCCGACCTGCCGAACAAGCCATTCGATCTGACCGGACTCAAGGACGGCGCCCGCACCAGCGACGACATTCCGCTCTCCGGAATCCGCGTCATCCTGGCCGATGGCAGCGGCATCCCGTTGGAAAACGGCAGCGGCGGCTTCGTGGAAACGACGACCGACGCCAACGGTTACTACGAGTTCAACAACCTAACGCCAGGCACGTACACCGTTATGGCCGAGCAGCCGGACAACTACCTGACCGGCGTAGACACGGCGGGCTCGACCGGTGGCGTGGTGTTCAACGAGGGGTCCGGGGTCGAGGAGAACTCGGTCTTGTCCGCGGTCGATCCCGAGTTCAACTACATCGCGCAGATTACGCTCAAAGGGGGCGAGCACTCGATCGAGAACAATTTCAGCGAGGTGTTGGTGCAGGCCGACCCGCCCCAGACTCCTCCGCCCTCGTTCAACGTTCCCGACCCGAACCCGCCCATCGTGCAGACCGTGCCGGGACCGGTGCTCGGCGCACCGATCAATCCACAGGTGCTGCCGCCCGCCACGCCCCCCGGGCCGCACATCATTTGGGGCGCCGGACTGGGAGCCACCCCGCCGCTGAAGTACACCTGGCACCTGAGCGTGGTCAACGCCGGCAGCCCACGGGCCTCGGGCAAGGAAAATGAGGCGCTTGTGCAGCGGGCCAAGAGCAAGGTGCGAAACTTGATGTGGTATTCGCAGAATTTGACTCGGGCCCAGTGGCTGGTCGACCGCGACGGCGACGGCCGCCCCGACCAGTTCAACTTCGGCGCACCGGAAGGCGTTCCGGTGGTCGGCGACTTCAACGGCGACGGCCAAGACGAATTCGGCGTCTACATTGACGGCGAGTGGTTCATCGATGTCAACGGCAACGCCGTTTGGGACGACGACGATCTCTGGGCACAGCTCGGCACGTCGTCCGACCAACCGGTGACTGGCGACTGGGACGGCGACGGCAAGACCGACATTGGCATCTTTGGCCATGAATGGCCCGGCGATCAGTTGGCCATTCAAAGCGACCCAGGCCTGCCCGATCCGCAGAACCCCGTCAGCAGCAAGCTGAAGAACATTCCACCCGACGCCCGTCACGCTGCCCAAGGCCAGCGGTTGTTGAAGAAGACTTCCGGCGGCGATGTCCGCAGCGACGTCATCGACCACGTCTTTGAGTATGGCGAAGAAGGCCACCTGG
>CAYWTU010000554.1:0-3696 GCA_964461275.1 uncultured Pirellulales bacterium
TATCGCGATCGGCAATGCGCTGGTCGACAGCCCAATGAGCGAGATCGACGAGATCCTCCTGTGTTTTGCCGCCCCATTCGCGCCCGCCCTGTTTCATGAACGACTTACCGAAACCACCGGCGCCGCGGAATTCGACGCGCAGCGCCGCATAGCCGCGGTTCGCCAACAGTTGCAAGCAACGGTTGGTGTACCAACTGTCCCAGGGATAGGCCGCGTCGGGACCGCCGTGAACGTACATTAGCATCGGCAGCGGCGCGTCAGGCAAGCCGTCGCTGTTGGCATCGCAGCCTGGCGGCAAGTAGAGATGGCATGGCAGGCGTAGGCCGTCCCGCGCCGTGGCCACATGCGCGGACCGCTTGGCCAGCGGAAACTGATCGAGCTTGCTGTGGGCTGAAAACAGCGGCTGGATAGACTGCTGGGATCGCTGGTAAAGGTGATAGTTCAAAGGCCCGCCGTCCAACGGCGCGACAAGCCAAGCACCATCCTGGGCGCTGATCCCGACCATGCCGACCGGTCCACCGAATCGTTCTTCCAACAGCGCAAAATCGCTCCGCACAGACTCGTCGATGATGTGGCGGCGGAGGCGGTCGAACTGGGCGGTCCCCGCCAACGCACGTCCCGTCACACGATCGACGACCGCTATCGGACGGATATCGGCGTCGGCGTCGGCTGCCAAGACAGTCTCACGCCCGGTCGCCAACTCAATTTCCAGCAACACCGACTTGTCGCGGCCGGCATTGTCGACCAAGAAGAGCGCCTCGCCGGCCGAATCCACGCCAACAACTTCTTGTTCGCCGGCGAGAATTTCGGCGGGATCGACGTTGGGCCGTTGCAAGGGCGCCCACTGGTCGTCAACGCGGCGCAATAGTTCGAGACTTCCCCCGGGCGCCAACTTTTCCGCGACTAGCGGCCGGAAGCTGGCGTCGAAATGTACTGCGCGGTGCCCGGTTGGTTCCATGACGAGCGATTTTTCCGCAGTGAGGAGATCGATTTTCCAAATATCGTGAACTCGCGGATCGCGGTCGTTGATCGCGACGAGCGCCAGTCCAGGCGATAAGGCGCTCAGCCGCACGAGACGGGCACTTACGCCGGCTTTGGGCGTTAGGTCAATCGCCGGACTGCCCATGGCGTCGCAACTAGACAGCCGCACGCCGTCGCTGACCTGCTGTTGCACGATCAAACGCCGACCGTCGGCCGACCACCACAGGCCCAGGGGCTGTCCCTGATCGAGCAACGCGACCGGTGCCCGCGCTTCCGGGTCGCTTGCAGGCGCCACCCAAGCCGAACGCTTTGCTTCGAAAACTTCAACATAGGCGATCCGGTCTCCAGCGGGGCTGAGCGCCACGACGGGACGGTCGTCTTCGGCGAATAGGGCGCGGCGTGGAATTAGTGCCGTATCCGCGCTCGCGTGCACTGAACGAAGAAACAAGACCCAAACAACGACCGCGGCGAGACGCATCGCTGGTCGCAGGCATGGCAGCGCGAAACGGTTTGTTTTACATAGCGGGCGAACCCGGCAAAGACGATTATTTACGTTTGGGATCATCGATTCCTCGTTTTTCAAACAATGGGCGCGGACTGGTTTGGCCCCGATAGTTCAGCTTTCTGTCGCACATGCGGTATTTGCCGAATTCTTCGATAGCTCTGCGCCTATCAATCTCTCCAACAAAAACCACTGCCGGAGGACTCTTCATTCTTCTACCATGCGACTGAGTCGGTCTGCTAGCCATCGCTCGATTCATGGCGATGTTTGCGGGTAAGAATCGCACGAACCAGGCCGCGCTACCGAGTTCAAGGCAGGCAAGACATTATCCACCTCGCTGGCATGGTGATAGAATTGCAGCCGATATTTCAACCTACGGCCAATTCTTGCTGAGATCTAGCGCGCCATGGACGACAAATTCTTACCGGCCCAGGCGGCGATACTTTGCGACAACGCCAAAGAGTTGGAACGGCTTGTGCGTGAAACGCCCGCGCTAGCGACCGAGCGGTCGAAATGCGATCATCCCACGCTGCTGTGCTGTCTGGTGCTGGAAATGCCCCCACGGCGTTCGCTGGCGCCATTGATTCGGCTATTCGCCGAACTAGGCGCCGAACTGGGCGGACCGCTTGGCGCCGCGGCGTCGATCGACAATGCCATCGCCGCGGAGACGCTCTTGGACCTAGGAGCGCCGATCGCGGGTGACGGCCCCTGGTCGCCGCTGGACGAGGCTCTGTACTGGGGAAACAAGACGACGGTGGAATTGCTCATCCGCCGAGGCGCCTCTCTTGACAACCTCCGCAAGCGTGCCGCGCTGGGCGACGTGCCAGGTGTCCGGCAATGTTTTGGGGCGAACGGAAGTTTGAACGACAGCGCCGGTGAGTTGGCCTGGCCGTTCGGGGCGATGCCAAACGAGGCGCGGCACGACCGTCGCCAAATCGTCAACAACGCCTTGGTGTTCGCCGCGGCCTGGGGCCAGATCGACGCTGCCGCCGAATTGCTGGCGCGCGGAGCTGAGATCAATTCCTTGCCGGCCGGGTTCGACTTTGTCGGCACGCCGCTGCACTACGCGGCGTTAAACAATCGGCGGGAAATGGCCGACTGGCTGCTGGAGCGCGGGGCCGACCCGACCATCCGCGACCCCAAAGTCCAGCACACGCCCGACGGCTGGGCCGAATATGCCAAACACCCGGAACTGGCGGAACACCTGCGGGAGCGGCGGGGGTAGGGGAAATTGTTGTCCTTTTGGGTCAGGAACGGGAAGTCTAACTACGTGCCGGCCGCGTTTCCGGGTTGTGGCGAAATTTCAGCTTTGCGCGAGCGAACTTGTTCATCAAATTCGACAAGCTGAGTGCCGCTGTATACGGTGAGCCAATCAAATGACTTGGCTGTTCTTAATGCTTGGCGAGTGAGCTCGCCCGTCGTAACGATGAACCCGACCGTCGCCTTGCTGATCATGAACGCACCGCCGAACGACAAGACCTGTGACGTCGACACTCGGCAATGCTGTGCGTAACGCTTGCATTGTACGACTCCCCAAAGTTTGCCGCCCTTCTCGCGCACTTCAACGTCGACGCCTGTGTCGCTCGGTCCGCCAACCGCCTTTGCGTCGTAGCCTTGAATTGCGAATAGTTCCGCTACATACCCCTCAAACTTCGCTGGATCAAGTTCTCGGAGGTCCGCCAGCGAGCGTTTTAGCGCTTCCCGTCTCTGTGACGCCTGCCAGAGACGGTCCGGTATGGAGAGCCTGATCGGTCTCGATCGGTCGCTGGCGAGCACGAGTCGGACTCGTTCTTCTTCTGTCCAACGCCGTTGCTCCGCGATTCGTACAAGGCGGTTAATCGTATCGTTTGAGTGCCCATCGGCCCCGCTTGCAGCAATGAATCGAGTTAGCTTCTCGTAGGCGACGTTGTTGGCCCATTCCAGAAGGCAATTCGGATCGGGAATCGGGAGCATGAATCGATGACCGCACGCCGAACAAATGCCCCATTTGCCGCCATGAAGGTCCTTGACCCGAAACCTAGCCGAGCAATTCGAACACTGGACACGCATCGCGAGTATTCAGCTTGATCTTCCGCTAGCGTTCAACGGCGAAATGCGCGTCGATTTGGTGCGAGATCGCAACATTTGAACAACTTCTCGCAAGATACGTCAAACGGCGAGTCTCAAATGTCACGCTTTTCCAAACCGTTAATCAGGCCGGAGAGCATCTTGGC
>CAYWTU010000555.1:0-3695 GCA_964461275.1 uncultured Pirellulales bacterium
TCTTTGTTCAGGGTGAACCCGGTCACTAGCCAACCGTCTTCTTCAGAGACGCTGATCAGGCCGGCCGGGCCCAGGTAGCGCCGCACGGCCTCGAAGTCCGGCAGCTTACTGCCGTCGATTTTAGCCTCGCGGGTTTCTCCTTCGGCTACGCCAAAAACCTTGTTCAGCAACCGGCCGGCCATCGTCTTGGCCTCGGGCATTTCGCCCCGTTTGAGCAGCTCATACGTGCCGCGGAACTCGTTTTCGGTGCGGCGGAAAACCCGCACCGAATGCGGTCCGCCCGCCAGCTTGTCCAATTCCCGCGACACTAGCTGATAATCGACCGTGTCGGCCAGCGACTGTTGGTCAGGCTCCTGGTGCAACACACGCTCCAAGAGCTCGACGTGCGTGGCGACGAAGATGTGGCCATGCGCCACACAGATGGCCGAGCTGCCCAAGAGCCGCTTCTGATTCTCCTCCTCCTCACCTTCCGGGCCGGCAGGGGGGACGGGCAAGTCGCCCAGCGGCAGGTCGTCGCCAGGCAATTCCACGGTGGGCTCGTCGGGCAATTCCTGTTCGGTGATTTCCCAAATGGTGTGCCCTTCGAACTCGCGACGGGTGACCGTCGGGTCGCCTTCCATCGACTTCTGGATGGTCACGGCCAAGGCTTGCTCGTTGGTCGTGTCGGCGGCGAAGAGCATTCGCTCGCTGGTCGTGGTGATGGGCAGCGCCAGATCGACGATCATGGTGGCCCGATTGCCGATGTGCGCGATCATGTCCTTGCGGATATCGATGCCTGGCCCGTTGGGGTCGGTGCGAATGCTCTCCAGGGTGTCTTCGAACACCCCTTCTTCGCCTTCACCGAACAGTTCGTCGAACAGCGTCGAAGCCATCTCAAAGGCGTTTTTCATGTCCCAGTTGAACGTGGCGTAGGTGGCCACGTCGGCCGGGACCCAGCTTTGCGGCTTGAGGTCCTCGCCGTTGGGGAAGACCAACATCCGCATCGCCTTTTCGTAGGGCTTGGGAGCGAATGCGGAGGTGCGATGCAAGAGATCGTACTGACCGACGGCGAAGTTCACATATCCGCCCAACGACTTGAGCGCCCCGAAGCCCTGATTCTCCAGAACCTTGAGCATGTCGGTTCCTTCGGGGGCGGGTGCGTCGCGGAGCGTGCGAATCGCCTTGGCCAGGCCCAGCGGCTCGGCAAACCAGCGGGCCTGCGGCGCCAAGTCGCCGGCCGCAGCTTTGCAGCGATTCATAACCGTTTGATAGATCGCCAGCTTATGCAGGGCGTCGGGGTGTTCGCCCGTGAACCGCTTGAGGATTTCAGCGGCCGACTCCAGGCTGCTGGTCACGCACAACAGGTCGTCCTTCGTCAGATAAGCGGCGCGGTAGATTTTGTCCGGCCCGTCGGCGTCGTCCTTGGGCTTGACTCGCTTTTCGTAGAGCGTGACTTTGGTCTCTTGGATCGTGTGTTGCGTCGACGTGGCGCCGTTGTTCTTCAGGTCTTCATCGATCTTCTTCAGCAGCTCGGCCGTCTCCTCGGATTTGCCCGTGATGTCAATCAGGGTCACCACTCCCGGCTTTTGGCCGGGGGGATGAATCAGCGCGCCGGCCACTTCGCCGGCGGCCACTTTTTCCAGGTCTTCCCATTTCACGCCCAGGTCGCTGAGCGTGCCCGACCACATTCTGCGCAGTTGTTCGCCTAGATCCTCGGCGAACGGTTTCATCATCTCGTCGTCCAACAGTTGCCCGAGCTGCGTTTGCTTCCAGCTCTGCTTCACCTGCTCGACGCTGCCGACGCTGACGTAGCCCTTGGAGCTGTCGGGTAGCAGCGTGTCGCTGGGCCGGGCGGCCCAAGCAGGCCCCACGCCCAGGGGCACCAACAAGCTTAGGCTCAGCAGGGTCCGAGAGATCGATACGGGCACGAGGCACCTCCAAAGCACAGTTGAGCGGCAAGGTATTTGGCGGACGCGGGATGCGCAAACGCCGGTTGGCGCGGGCTGCCTACTGGAGCGTTCGGCAAACGATCGTGTTACACGATTCTTCGGGTGGGATCGCAAAGGGCGGGCGCAACCGAAAAGGCGGGATATGAGTTATTCTCGGGCCTAACCTGATGGAAAGTTTAGACTTCTGTGTTGGGCTTGGCTATTGGCCGAGAGTGGGTAATCCCTGCGCGTTATGTGCTGTTTCGCGACTTGAGACCGCGACCCCAACCGTCGCGAAACGCGGCCAGCCGTACGGTCAACTTGGCAGACCACGGAGACCTTGCCGGCGGCGTATGGCTGTTCCGAAGAGCTTTCCGCCCGGCTTGGCCCGTGAATTGCGAAAAACGTGAAGAGACACGGCGTGAAGGGGCGGTTGGCTGCACCGACTCCGGCGCTTCTTGAGCGCTGGGTCGATGGACCAGTCGCCAGAATCTCGACTTTGCCGCCTGGTGAGCGGGCGCGGGCGCACTCTGCCGCGGCATCACCGCGGCAGGTCGTAATAGTAGCGGTTCTCGTCGATCAAGGCTTGCAGCGGAAAGTCGTCCGGCTTGGACTCTTCGAGCTGCTTGAGGATATCCTCATAGCGTTTGACTTCGTCCAACATCTCCTCGGCCGTGGTGCCGTCGGTCAACATCGGCGGGAACTGGTCGATCACTGCCCGCCAGCGCTTGAACCCTTTAAGGTATTCGTCGCGAGGTTCGAGCAACGCGCCGGTCTGTTGTAATTTGCGGGCGCTAAAGATGTGTTCGCGGGCGGCGATGGCGTCTTCGGTCCGTTCCGCCGCACACCGCCGTCGCCAGTAGTTGAAGCCCACGATGTTGCGGCTGCTGTCGATTGTTCCCTGGATGTCTCGCGAGCGGAGCAGTTCCTTGAGCAGTGGTTGGGCCTGAATGCGAAGTTGCTCGCCGAGCCGGGTGACAAAGTCTTGGGGAGGAATCTCCAGGTGTTCGGCCAAGCGACTTGCCAGCGTGCGCTCCTGGGAGGAACGTAATAGGAAGGGTTTGTCCAGGACGGCCAATTGATCGGCATTGAGCTGCGCGCGGCGCTCTGCGAGCATCGTTTGGGTCAACACGGGGTCGATCTCGAGCAGTTTTCGGTTCAACTCCTGCGTTTTTGCAGCCTGCGCCTCCAGATCATCGAGGCGAAACAGCGTTCGGTCGTGGTTCATCAAGTCGTGTCTGGCGTAGTTTTCCCATTCCTCTTGGGCGCGGTTCCAGGCCACTTTGGCCACTTCGCCGAACGTGCCGTCTTCTTCGATGGCGCAGGCGTAGTTGATTTGCGATTTTGGGGCGTCCGAGTAGAACAGCAGCGGCGACACTCCGCGGGCCGGCACGCCGGTCGATTCCGACAGCCGCTCGGCGTCACGGAATTTTTCCTTAGCCACCAGCCAATTGTCGCGCTGCGACACCGGGCGGTCGCCGTGGAATTCTTCGTCCTCGCGAAACAATTGCCGGTACTCGCGGCGCTCGTCGGCCCGACCAATCTTCTGGCCGATAAACCAGCCTGAGTCCCAATGTAAAATCGCCTCTTTGGTGTTGTACCGTTTGCCGTCTTCCAGAAAGTACACACCTTTTTTGACCCACGCGTAGCGGTCGCGGTAGTCATCCCAGTCGGCCGAGATGTTGTAGGCCAGGTTCCAGGCCTGATAGCGCCACACCGAGACGAAATTCGGTTGCAGCTTGATGATCTGCTCGAGCGTGGCGGACAACGCCGTCCAGTTGCGGGTCT
>CAYWTU010000556.1:0-3692 GCA_964461275.1 uncultured Pirellulales bacterium
GCGACTCCGGTCCGGTGATTGTGCCGGGACAACCCGAACAGAGCCTGCTGATCGGGGCCGTGCAATATCAAACGGCCTTGCAGATGCCGCCGGACGGCAAGCTCGCGCTGGAAGAGATTGCGCTGCTCGTCGAGTGGGTGACTCGCGGAGCGCCGCTGCCCGCCGCCGAAGGAAGCGGCGCCGCGTCGCCGGCGGCCGCAGCCGACTTCGATTTTGCCGCTCGACTTGATCACTGGTGTTATCGTCCGCTGGCACGGGCGGCAGCGCCCGATGTGAACGCCCCCCCCTGGTGCGCCTCGCCTGTCGATCGTTTCGTGCTGGCCCAATTGGAGCGGGCCGGCCTGTCGCCCGCGGTGACGGCCGAGCGTCGCGCGTGGCTGCGGCGTGTGTGGTACGACGTGATCGGACTGCCTCCCGGCCCAGACGACTTGGCGCAGTTTGCCGCGGACGAGTCACCCGAGGCACGGCACAAAGTGGTCGATCGCCTGTTGGCGTCGCCTCAGTATGGTGAACGTTGGGGGCGGCACTGGCTCGACCTGGTGAGGTACGCGGAAACGCTAGGCCACGAATTCGATTTCGACATCTTGTACAGCTGGCGGTATCGCGATTATGTCGTTCAGGCGTTCAACGCCGATTTGCCGTACGATCAGTTTGTGCGCGAGCATTTGGCGGGCGATCTCTTGCCGGCGCCGCGGCGCCATCCTCTCACCGGGGTCAACGAGTCGATCGTCGCCACTGGATTTTTTTGGTTGGGTGAGGGGAAGCACTCGCCGGTGGACGTGCGTTTGGAAGAAGCGGAGCGCATCGACAATCAACTCGACGTCCTGGGCAAGGCGGTCCTAGCGCAGACCTTGGGATGCGCTCGTTGCCACGACCACAAGTTCGACGCCATCTCCGCGCAAGATTACTACGCGCTGTTTGGCTATGTGAAGAGCTCGCGCTATCAGCAGGCGTTTCTGGGCGGCCCGCCCGAGCTGTATCGCGGCATCGAACAGCTCAGGTCGCTGCGCGAACGAATTTTCGCGGCCAACCGCGCGGCAGTGGCGAAGCGGCCGCTCGCCGCCGAGACGTTGGCCAAATACCTGCTGGCCGCCGCCGAAGGCGGGGAAGTGGCGCCGACCGACGAAGTCGCCCGAAAGAACATCGAACGCCGCGCCGCGGCTGATGGGTTGAATCCCGACCGATTGGCCGCCTGGTCCAAGGCGCTTCGCTCGGAGGCGGCCCAGCAGCCGTCACATCCCTTGTATGTCTGGCGACGCCTGGCGCTAGCGCGCGACGACGCAAACCCTTGGGCGCAGCGGCGCGATCAGTTGGTGGAAGAACTTCGCGCAGCACGGGCGGCGATCGACGCGGGCGCGGCGCGGGTGCCAGCATTGGATCGGTTCGCCCTTACGGGCGAGGCGTTTTCTCAGGCGGGCGCCGGCCTGGAAATCGTCGGCGCGTCGCACCATCGGCCGATCGGCCGCGTCGCGTTGCCGGGCGCGCTGCACACCGCGCGGTTGGCCCTAACGCTGGAGGGCGAGGCGCGAAGCCCGTCGTTTACGCTGGGGCCGCGCTACCTGCACGTGCTGGCCGCCGGTCGCTCGTCTCGGTTGGATCTGGTGGTCGACGGCTTCACCTTGATCCGCGATCCGGTTTACGGCGGGCTCTTGCAGCGGCTAGACGGCGACTCGCCCCAGTGGCGGACATTCGACGTCGCCATGTGGCAAGGCCACCGAGCGTATTTGGAGGCCAGCGACAGCGTAGTGCCGGCGCCTACCGGCGATCTGAAACGCGACGCCACCCAGCCGCACGACGACGGTTGGTTTGAGTTGCACGCCGTCGTGGCCAGCGACGAGGCGGCGCCGCCGACGTTTCCCCCCGACATCGCAAGCTTGGCGCTGGCCAGCGACCAGCGGATCGACTCGCCTCAGGCGCTGGCGCAGGCCTATGCCCGGCGGCTGGTCGAGGCTCGCGACTGGTTTGCGCAAGCCGATGCCGAACGGGCCCCTCCGGCGCCGCTCTTGCCGCTGGTCAATTTGCTCCTGGCCACCGGCACGTTGGACCTGACCGAAGCGGAAGCGCCACAGCTTTCCCAGTGGTTGCGCACGTTTCACGAAACGGCGGCGAAGTTGCCCTTGCCGCTGCGGGCGCCGGCGCTGGCGGACGACATGAGCGGGCAAGACGAACGCGTTCTGGTTCGCGGCAACCCGCGCCGGCCGGGAGCGCTCGCGCCGCGTCGACCGCCCCAGTTCATCGATCAGTTCGCTGCCAACGGTGCATCGCGGCTCGTGCCCGCCGCCGAGGTGGCGTTGACGGCCGACGTTCGTCCCGCCGCGGGCAGCGGCCGGCTGGCGTTGGCCGAAAGGATCTTAGGCTCGGGCCGACCGTTGGTCGCGCGGGTCATCGTCAACCGGCTCTGGCAACATCACTTTGGCCGCGGTCTCGTGGCCACACCGGACGATTTCGGCCGCATGGGTCAGCCGCCGACACATCCCGAATTGCTCGATTGGCTCGCCCAAGAACTGGTCGACAAGGGCTGGTCGCTCAAGTCTCTGCACCGCCAACTGCTCACCAGCGCCGTGTACGCCCAATCGAGCCAGCCTGCCGCGGAAACCTTGGCGGCCGATCCGACGAACAAGCTGTGGGGCCGGATGATGGTGAGGCGGTTGGAGGCCGAGGCGATTCGCGACACCATGCTGGCGCTTGCCGATCGGCTCGACCTGCGCGTCGGCGGGCCCAGCGTGTTGCCTCATCTGACGCCGTTCATGGAAGGAACCGGTCGCCCGCCGTCCGGTCCGCTGGACGGCGACGGTCGCCGTAGCCTGTACATCGGCGTGCGTCGAAATTTTCTCTCGCCGCTGTTGGTGGCGTTCGACTATCCCGTGCCCTTTTCGACCATGGGCCGGCGCAATCAGTCGAACGTGCCTGCACAGGCCCTGTCGCTGCTCAACGACCCGCTGGTGTGGCAAACGGCCGAGCGCTGGTCGATGCGCTCGGGGGACGAAGCCGTCGGAACTCCGGACGCGGGCGAGCGGCGGCTCGCGGCGATGTTCGAGCAGGCCCTGGCCCGACCGCCGCGGGCCGAGGAATGGGCCGCCGCGAAGGAATTTCTCCAACAAGCGGCCGTTGGCGACGCGTCGCCGGCGCAGTCCTGGACCGAGTTGGCCCACATGCTCTTAAACGTGAAAGAGCTGATTTACATTCCCTGATCGGTCGTCACAGACGGTCTTTCGTGTCCAACTATCGCTGTGGGAGAATCGCCGCGGATGGACGTCTCGTTGATGATCACCTGTTTGGGCGATGTGTTGCAGCCCCAGGTCGGCCGGGCCACGGTCGGCTTGCTCCGGCGCCTGGGGCACAGCGTCCGCTTTCCGGAGGCTCAAACCTGCTGCGGACAACCGTTCTTCAACAGCGGTTTTTCCGACCACGCGCGGGCCCAGGCCCGCCACACGATTGAAACCTTTGCCGGGGCGGGAACGGTCGTGGTTCCCTCCGGTTCGTGCGCCGCGATGGTCAAGGTCGAGTATCCGAAACTGTTCGAGCACGACCACGGTTGGGGCGCGCGGGCCCAAGAGTTGGCCGCAAGAACCTACGAATTGGGCGATTTCTTGGTCAACGTGCTCGGGGTGACCGACGTCGGCGCCGCTTGCCGGGCCACCGTCACCTATCACTACGCCTGTCACCTGCGAGGCCTGGGGCTGACCGACGAG
>CAYWTU010000557.1:0-3691 GCA_964461275.1 uncultured Pirellulales bacterium
ACCTGAACGCCCGTTTCGCCGATTGGTACTACGTGATCGGCGATTCGGTCTACAAAAAAATCAAGTTGTCGCGGGCCGACCTGGTAAAGACCAAAGAAAAGCCGGCCGGCGAAGGGGATTCCCTGAAAGATTTCGATAAACTACAGGAAGGCCCCGACGCGGCCCCGTCCCCGTAGCAGTGGACGCCATCCTTTCAGGTTCACGCCATGCGCCTCGTCGGTCGACGCTACGATTCGCACGAGGCCGTGGCGATCGAAATCGTCGGCGACCAAATTGCTCGGCAATCTCCGCTGTCGCGGGCGGAAACTCCGTCCGATCTTCCTTGGATCGCACCGGCTTTCGTTGACATTCAGGTTAACGGATACGGCGGTCAGGAATTCAGCTCCCTGGAGCTGACGCCCGAGCGCGTCGCGGCCATCGCCCGCCGGCAATACGCGTTTGGCGTGACGCGGTTTTTTCCCACGCTGACCACGCACTGCCGCGCGGTGTTTCTGCACGCCCTGGCGGCGATCGGCGCGGCCTGCGACGCAGATTCCGAGATCGACCGGCTGGTCGCCGGAGTACACCTGGAGGGGCCGTATCTGTCGGCCGAAGACGGGCCACGAGGGGCGCATCCGGCCGAGCATTGCCGACCGCCCGACTGGGACGAGTTTTGCCGGTTCCAAGAGGCGTCGAGCGGCCGCGTGAAACTAATGACGCTGGCCCCCGAACTTGATGGCGCCGCGGAATTCATCGCTCGCGCGACCGCCAGCGGCGTAGTGATCGCGCTCGGGCACACCGCCGCCACCAGTGAGCAGATTCGGGCCGCGGTGGACGCCGGCGCACGGCTCAGCACGCACCTGGGCAACGGCGCCCATCGCATGTTGCGCAGGCACCCGAACTACATTTGGGATCAATTGGCCGAGGATCGGCTCTGGGCCAGCCTGATCGTCGATGGCCATCATTTGCCCCGCGCGGTCGTGCAGAGTTTGGTCCGCGGAAAGACGCCCGGCCGCTGCGTTCTGGTCAGCGATGTTTCGGGTCTGGCGGGCCTGCCGGTGGGACGCTACACGTCGAGCGGCTGCGAGCTTGAAATCTTGCCCGACGGCCGGCTGGTGATCGCGGGTCAAGATCAGCTACTGGCCGGCGCCTCGCTGCCGATCGGCGTCGGCGTGGCGAACGTGGTGCGAATGGCGGGCGTGTCGTTGTGCCAAGCGATCGACATGGCCAGCCGATTGCCTGCGGACCTGTTGGGCCTTCCGTTTTGTGGTCTATCGCCAGGCGCCGCGGCCGACGTGGTGCTGTTCGACCTGCCCGCCGACGCGTTCACATCGCGCGAGCCGACAAACGAGTTTCGCGTGCGCACGACCGTGGCGGGAGGGGAGGTGGTGTGGGGGAGCGCGGCGAATTACTAAGATCCAAAAGCAGCGTGCCGCCGTGATCCACCAGATAATGAATCGCTTGACGCTCGGTGGCTGGCTGGCGGTGCTGGCGGTCGTGATCTTGAATGGTCCCCATACCGCCGTTTGCCGCTCTCAGGGGAAGCGGTCGATCGTATGGGCAAGCGACAACGCCACGCTGGGCTGGCCCTGGATGTTTCGAGGACACCAAAATGAGATCAGGTGGTTCGATCGCCCGATCTTCGAACGACCCCCGGTTCAGCAGGTCTTGAGTGTTTGGACTTATCACCACCTGCGGCCGCTGCGACTGCTTTTGGACCTTGGCTTCGCCTTCTGCACAATGGCCGCAGTGGAATTCTGGTCGCGGCGAGCCGGGCGGCGCTACTCGCTGCGGACGCTGCTGGTAGGTGTCGCAATCGCGTCGGTGCTGATGGGCGTAACCATTCGCTGGGACTACCGCGCCGCGGCCACGGTGCTGGCCTGCGGGATAATCGTGTCGGCGGTCGCCATCAAACTGCGAGAGCGGGTCGCCCGGCGCGCCTCGACGTTAACGTGAGCTATGCCTTCCCCTTCAGCACCACCGCTCCGTAGTAGTTGGCGTAGGTCTCGTAGCAGCGCCGTTTGACCGCCGTCCGCTGGCGCAACTCGGGCACGTCGAAGTAGCGGTCGGCTTCGATTTCACCGATGTCGAACTCGCTGCTGCCATCGAGGATCAACTGGCTCATGATCAGTCCGATGGCCGGGCTCTGCACGATTCCATGTCCGCTGAAACCAGCGCAGTGATATAGTCCGGCCAGGTCGGGGTGCTCGCCGCAGAACGGTTTGCCGTCGGGGGTGAATGTCATGATGCCGGTGGTGATGGTCATCGGCGTGCGTTCATTAATGAATGGAAATCGCTGTTGCGCCTGGTGGATCAAAAGGGCCACGTTGTAATGATCGCGGGCGGCCTTCATCTGCGACATGTCGAAGTCGGTCGGCAGCGTTTCCATGTCGTACTCGACAGGTTCCGACTCGTACATGCCAACCAAGAGCCCTCCCGCCTCGGGGCGTGAGTAAACACGGTTCTCGCGGTCGCGGACGGCCGGACTGTGCCGGTCTACCGGCTGCTCGACCAGCGGCGCAGTGGTCAGGTAGTAGTGTCCGATGGCCGCCGTCGGGAGCGAAGCGCCGGCCGATTCGGCCACCAGGTACGACCAAGGGCCGGTGGCGTTGACCACGACCGGCGCGTGGTATTCGTCGCCCCCGGCGCGGACGCCGGCCACTTGGCCGGCCGCGCTCAGGACACGCTCGACCGGCAAGTGCGTTTTGAACTGAGCGCCATGCTGGCGCGCGACCTGTACGTAGCCGGCCAACAGCTCGGCCGGCTGCAGGTGGCCGTCGGTGGGGCAGTAGCAGGCGTCGAGCAGATCGTCGGCCCGCATGTACGGCAGCAATTGCCGGACGCGGTCATTGTCGATGTGTTCGACTTGCAGGCCTGCCTCGCGCCCCAGCTCGACGTGCTCGCGAATCTCGGCGGCCCGCTCCGGCGTCTGGGCCACCCGCAGCGAGCCCGTTTGCACGAAGATTTGGCTGCCGGTCCTGCGCTCCAAGTCTTTGACGATTTCGACACCGCGAACGAGCATGGCCGTCGCGGCGCGGGTCGAACGCAACTGCCCCAACAGGCCGGCGGCGCGGCCGGTGGAACCTGCTCCCAGCATTTGCCGCTCGAGCACCAGGACTTTTTGTCCCCGCAACGACAGTTGCATGGCGGTGCTCGCGCCTGCGACTCCTCCGCCGATGATAATCACGTCTGCCCGGCGTTCGGTGGTGCTGTCCATGCGAAACGACGCCTCGTATTTTGAGAGCCTGACTTGGATTCCAATCAATAACCAGTTCGGTTCGCTGGCATCAACAACGGGGAAAACGCTCGCGATGGTTCGCAATCACTGTACCAATCCCGCCGCGATGCCGACAACCGAAAGTCGAACGACCTTGATGATTCACGCCATTTCATCAACTGAGTTCGGTCGATGAGTCTGTGTCGCCCCAGGGCGGCATCCCGACGTTGACTTTTGACAACGTCAGACGCCCGGCCTCGCGCCGCTGCGGCAGCGATCGCCGCAGGTCGCGAGTGTCGTTTTCTGGGGAGAATTTCGCCGATTTAAGCACAAGGCCGCCTTGGCGGGGCGGCGTCTCTTGCCTTTGGCACTCGAATTGCGTTTCCAGCCTTCCTATCGACCAGCGGCCGCGAGAGCCTTAGTCCCCTCGGGCTCTCGCGGTCGGCGGGTCGCCCTGCCGGACGGTTATCTTGCCGACTGCCCGATAGGACCACG
>CAYWTU010000558.1:0-3681 GCA_964461275.1 uncultured Pirellulales bacterium
CGAAATTGGCGGCGGCCGCTGGACAATTGGTCGATTCACCGCGGTCGCGCTCCAAGAAAAGGGGGCACATCGCCGCTCGGGCAAGGCCTTGGCTGCTTCCGATATATCCAGCGCCTGGGGCGTCAATTGCCAGGTGATGTTGCCCGTGCCGCCGCGGTCGACTCCACCTGCTCGAAGTACGGCCGGCGGGCGCCGTGCCGCGCCGCCGACATCAACCCCACGGTAAGCGCCAGCAACACGCCGGCCCGCACCGTCTGCCGGCGATCGATGTCGCCCCAGGCGGCGCCGGCCAGGTGATGCATTAGCCCCAGCGAGCAAAGCACGGCCGCCCCGAACGAGGTGGTCGTGGCGATCTGGTCGCCGAGCATTTCGGCCCGCATCCGCTGCGGCAATTGCCACAAGTACCACAGACCGACCATTATTTGGGCCAGCGTCGGCGCGAGCGCCAAACGCGCGCCAAATGCCGACAGTCGTCCGGCGGCAGAATGGTCTTGGGACTGGCGGGCCATCCGCGCCGCCGAACCCATCAGCCACACGCCTGTCACCGCCAGTGACGCCAACAGGTGATGCGCCAGCGCGGCCAGGGCCTCGGGTTGCGTCACCAACGCCAGGTGCTTGTACGGAGCATCGCGCAGCGCGGGCTGATGACACAGCAGCCCGATCACGACGAACTGCGTGGGGAAATGGTAGAGGAGATTCGTCGAACCAATCAGGTTCAGCAGCCGATGTCCCCACACCCAGCGATGCCGGCCGTTCCACGTCGCCCAATAGACGACCATCAAGGCCAGCGAAAAGCAGTACTCCGGAATCAGAAACCAGAGTCGCGAAACGGTCACCGCCCGCCAGCCGTCGAAATACGCTCGCGGATAGCGCAGCCATAAGACGCCCAACAGCGCCAAGCCCAACACGCCGCCCACGATCAACGCCTCGAACGATCGACGGGCCAGAGTCCGCCCGATGGGGCCAGCGGCCGCGTCGCCGCGAAGTTCGCGCCAGTCGAACCACAGACAAATCAGCGGGCCCGCGCCAGCCAAGTTGACCGCCAACAGGTGAAACGCCAGGAGCAAAATGAGAGAAAGGTCGATCAAAGCAGGCGTTTCCAAGGCGAACGGTAACTCACGCTTCCGGCGCGGGGCAGTGGCCCGCCGTCAATGATGAACCGTTGACAGGGGGCCTGCACGCCAGTGGCCGACACATCGACGTTGCACTCCATGAGCAGAATATCGGCCGGCCACGGAGAATTGGATTTTCCTGACCGACAATTTCGGCAAACTCGGGTCCAACTTACCCAGATGACGATGGCCGATTGTAACAGGTGCGGCGAGTCTGCTCGCACGATTGGAAGGCTCATCAGGATCCTCACAGTAACGCCGATAGAACGGTTAACCGCGGTATTTCCAGCCCTGCCGATTTGCGCGGGAGATACGGCTGATAGGGCGAGCAATGACGTAGGTCGACATGGCATTCTGGCGGTTGGCATCTGGGGGAGCGATTGTGGCCGGCTTGGCCATTTGTACCGCATTTTGTCGCGCGCCGGCAGACATTGACCAAACCGTCAGGACGACCCAATCGACGGACCATGCCCCGGCCGAAACAACTTCGCCCGCCGAAGAAGCGACAGTTCCGCAGCAACTCGCATTGTCTGAGCCGGAAGTTTCGCTGGAAGAGACCAGCGGACCGATCGTGCAACCGGTCGTGACTTGCGACGAAGTTAGGGGATCCTTGCCCGACGTCCAACCTGTTTCCCGCCAGGAAGCGTTTCGTTGGGAGTCACTGGTAGCCGCCCCGGATTGGACCCAGCGCACCAGTTCAGACCTACTTCATCGTACGCCCGATGCCACAAAGGAGGCCCCCCAGCGGAGCCCAGTTGCCGTGTGGTCGGTGCGTCAGGTGCGAAACTCTCCCAGCGATCATTTCGGCCTGTCTGTGGACGGCGGCATTCATCTCCGCCGCACTGGCGAGGCCATGGTTGGCAATCGATTTGCGGCGCCGGTGGTCATGCTTTCGGCGCCGATTTCTGCCGAACGACAAGCGGCGCCCGTCCAGGCCGCATCGCGGAATTCGGCCATGGCCTGGCTAGCTTCTGAAACTTCGGCGGCCGCGACACGTGATGCCGAGCGATCGAATGTCGCTGCGCCGTCGGTTGCCCCGCTGGAGAATGACGGCCTAACGAAGGAACCTGCGCCAATTCCCGAGCCTCAGCCCAAGCGGCAAAACCAGCCGCCAGCCACCCCGGCGGCGACGACTCTGGCGGCCAATCAAGTCGCTGGTCCATCGGCAGAACAGGTCCGGCCGGCAGAACCAGTCCCGGCCCCTCCGGTTGAATCACGTCCAGTCGCTCCACCCGCGGTGCGGCATTTGGTGGCGAAAGCCGAAGAGCCGGTCCGACCAGCCGCCCCGGTCATTGCGCCTCCGGTTGAACTACGTCCAGCCGCTCCACCCGCGGTGCGGCAATTAGTGGCGAAAGCCGAAGAGCCGGTCCGTACGCAGCCGGCGGTTGTCTCTCCTCCTCGCGAGGCGCCGCGCCTGGACTTGGTCACTCACCGCTCGGCAACGGCATCCGTTAGCGCCGCCGACTTGGCCGCCCTACAGCGACAAGCCTTGGCCCATGTCCGACACGGATTTCACTTGGGCGGCCGTCGGGCGCTGTTCGCTTCCCGAGCCGAGTTTGTGCAATCCATGACGGTTACGGCTCAAATGCTTGATGTCACGAGTCGATCAACCAACCATTCGTGTGCCCTTCGGGAGGGCCTTAAGGCGCTGACGGAATCCGACGACTTCCTCGGACATCGTCACCTGGACCCTGTGGCGGTGGATGTGGCGGCCATCGTAGCCAACCACGAAACGCCGATCCTCAAAGGACGACTGCCGGACGGGCTGCCGACTTTGCTTCTCCGCCAACGGTATCTGGATTACGCCCAGCGGCAGCTAGCGCTTGCCATGGGCTCGCAGCCGGTGGGGTCGCTGGCCCTGCACGGTCTGGCCAAACTCGACAGCGTCTTAGAAGGGCAGCGACCGGAAGGGCAATCACGGGGCAATGCCAAGTCGTTGGCGCTGGAAGGGGCGGCGCTGGCGGTCGATCCCGGGAATTTCATGGCGGCCAACGATCTGGCGGTAATTCTGTACCAACAAGGCCGCTGGCAAGAGGCGCGGACCCTATTGCGGGGCAGTGCGCGAATGTCCGCCGAGCCGACGGTTTGGCGGAACCTGGCGGCGATTCATCAATTGCTTGGTGAACATCAGCAGGCCCAGTTGGCGTTGGCGGAAGCCGGCCGCGCCGTGGGCGCCGGCAACGCCTTGGGCATGCCGCTGTCGTCGCGCCCGGAAGTGAGTTGGGTGGCGCCCGAAGCATTCGCGTCCGCCGGCCCGACAGCGCTCCAGGAAACGTCCGCGGTTCCAGCCGCGAGTCAACCGCGCCCGGAGACGGCGCGTCGCCCGTCGGGTCCGCGATGGTGGAAATGATTGCCGCTACAGGAACCTCGGAAATGAGCAGCGTAGTCCAATCCACGAGTCCAGATGCAAGCGAGGCCGCGCCTTGGGCCTGCTGCCGACCCAGGCCGCGACCGGCGCTGTCGTACGCACTGGCGGCGCTCTGTTGCGGCCTGTTCGCGTCCGGCGTGGGCGCCGAACCCTTGCCGGGCTCCAATCGAACGCCGGCGCCGGCGCCCATCCCGTTGGAGC
>CAYWTU010000559.1:0-3671 GCA_964461275.1 uncultured Pirellulales bacterium
GACTCCCGAGAGATTGAGCGGATCAACCGCGGCAATCGAGATCAACTCGCCGGATGGCTGGGCGTCGCGAACGCGCCGCAGCCCCTCCACAGCCGAGGGGAGCGCGAATTGTTCGCCTGCCACGTCTGCCACGAATCGGCCGCCGTAGATTTCGCCCTGCGCCTCCAGGCGGCGATAGGCCATCGCCAAGTCGCCCCAGACGGGCGCCAGGGGCTCACGGGAGGTCAGGTCGCGAAACACAACGCCGTAGCGCAACAGGAGCAGCCGGGCCCACCGTTCGGCCCGGTCTGGCGCCGCAGCCGGGACAACGAGCGACGGAAACCGGGCCCACCGTCCGCCCCGTTGGCCTCCGCGGCGAAGCGACGTTTGCCGCTGCAATTGCGCACGCCGCCGCGCCAGGCCAGCGCCGCTGCGTGGTCTGTCGACCAAGGCTCGAATCGGCGCAAAGCCGTCGGCCGTTACCAGTCCCAGGGCCGCCAGTTCGCCCAGGGCATCGTCCAATTGCGCCGGCAACAGCCCGCTGCCGGCCAATAAGTCGCGGGCGAAAAGGGCGCCGTGCTCCATCAACAGCTCCAGCACGCTTTGTGCGGCCCCGCCGGCAAACGACTGAGCATCCAAGCGGCGGGGATCGAGCAGCCAGCTCAAATGGTCGCGCTGGCACAGCGACACCGGCACGATCCGCGTCAGTCCGCTGCGCGTCGGCCCCGACTGTTCGTCGCGCGCGGGCGGCGACAAGCGGCCCCAGGCAAACTCACCCGACAGCGTCAGGTCGTCGAGCCAGGCCGGGTCATATTCACACACACGGGATGGCAGGACATCGGCTTCCCAACTTGCCGCCGGCAAATCCAAACCTTGCAACTGCTCAAGGGCTTTCTGTAAGCCGCGCCTGCCGGTGAACATTGCGTGCGGAGCGATGTGCTGATGCTCGCAAAGAAAATGCCAATATTGGGCAGGTGCGACAGGTTGCACGCGTCGCCGGGCGCCATCGAGCGTCTGTCGATGAATTCGCGCCAGTAGACGACGCTGACACCACTCGACCGCAGCAGCCGCGGCGAGCATGTCGTCTACAATGCCCAGTCGGTCCGAGCCTATGACCGACTCGGGGGGAGTGAATCGACCGCGCAGCACGAAGCCTTGGCCTTCCAAAGCTTCGAGCGCCGCCTCGACCGCAGAGGGCCGGAGCCGCAAATCGGACGCGATCTTGCCTGCGGTCACGGGTCCGGCCACGTCGAGTCGTCCGCGAACGATGGCCACATGTCCCTGCGTGGCCTCGGCCGCTTGGGTAAGTTCCGGCGGCAGATCGAGCGGCGGCGCTGGCACGCAGTCTGGATAAACCGAAAGCGCCAAAGCCAGCCGCTCGGCTGGCGTCCACATTTGTTGGCCCGTCGAAAGCTCAAGCGTGGTCGCCCGGCCCGCGGCCGCAAGTTCGTCCATCCACTTCCGCCACGCCGCGCCCTCCTGGCTAGGCAAAACCACTAGGCTGCACAATGCGTCGTGCAATTCGTCGGCGTTGCGCACCAGCGGCCAGGCATCGCCGCGGACCTGTCGAATCACCTCCGGGTCGAGCCACGTCAGGTCACCCGTGGCCGCCGAATCGAGCGTCCGGCGCAGGGTTACGGCCCGGGCGCGGCGCTCCTCGAGCGGCGCCGGGTCCAAAAACGCATACGGATTGGCGTTGAGGATTTCGTGCGAAAACGGCGACGGCTCGCGGGTATCGCGGGCCACCAGTTCCACGCGCCCTGCCGCGATGTCCTCCAGCAGGCCCAGCCATCGCGGTAAGTCCATCGCCTCGTGCAGGCAGTCGTGCACGGTTTGTTCCACCAGTGGGTGCGCCGGAATCTCGATGTCGCCGACGATATTTTCCAGGCACGCGGTTTGTTGGGGAAAAACGGCCGCCAGAAGATCGTCGGAGCGAAATCGTTGCAGCGGCGCAGGTGTCTTGCGGCCCTTTTCGAATCGGAGCACGGCCAGCGCCCGCGTGACGTTCCACCGCCAACGGACGTTGAACATCGGCGCTGCCAACAATGCTTGAGTGAGTAGCTGTGGTCCGTTTTGCGGGTTGAGCATCTTGAACATCTGCTCAACCGGAAAGCTGTGTTGTGGACCCAAGGAGAGGACGATTCCGTTGTCGTCGGCGCTGGCTTGTAGTTCGAAATCAAAGCTGCGACAGAACCGCTTTCGCAGGGCCAAGCCCCAGGCCCGATTCACTTCGGCGCCGAGCGGGGCGTGGATCACCAGTTGCATTCCGCCGGCCTCGTCGAAGAACCGCTCAAAGACGATTCGCTGCTGCGTAGGAACTAGGCCCAGGGCCGCCTGCTGCGCGGCCACGTAATCGACCGCCTGCCGGGCGGCGTTTTCGGTTGACTGGGCGGTCTCGGCACGCAGCCATTCGATCGCCGCTGGTGGATCTCGCCGGGCAAGCTCCTCGCGCAGCGTGGCGACTTCCGCAGATAGCTCGTGCGTGCGCCCTGGCGCTTCGCCCAGCCAAAACGGCACGGTGGCCGGGGCGCCGCGGGCGTCGGCTACCGTGACAATGCCGGCCCGTACGTGTTGAATCCGCCAAGAGCTGTTGCCCAACAAGAAGATGTCGCCCGCAAGACTCTCGATGGCGAAATCTTCGTTCACTGTGCCGACGAATGTGCCGTCGTCGGTTACCACGCGATAGTCGGCCGCATCGGGAATGGCGCCGCCGCTGGTGATCGCCGTCAACCGCGCTGACCGTCGGGCGCGAAGCTGTCCGTGAACTGCGTCGCGATGCAGGTGCGCTCCATTGCGTACACCCGGTGCAATTCCGTCGCTGAGCATTGCCACCATCCGCCCGAAGGCGTCCCGCGAAAGACCGCGATAGGGCCACGCCCGACGACAAAGTTCGTACAACTCGACCTCGGCCATGTCGTGGCAGGCCAGCGCGGCGACCATCTGCTGCGCCAGAATGTCCAGCGGCGCAACAGGGGGGCGAATGGCGTCCAATCGACCGTGGCGCACGGCACGCACCAGCGCCAAACACTCGATGAGACCATCGCGGGTGAGCGGGAAGAGCCGCCCCTTGGGAGTGGCCGCAAGCGAGTGGCCCGAGCGGCCGACGCGTTGCAAGAACACGGCCACCGACCGCGGCGAACCGATCTGGCAAACCAGGTCGATGTAACCCACATCGATCCCCAGTTCCAAACTCGCGGTGGCCACAATCGCACGCAATGTCCCTTGCTTGAGCCGCTGCTCGGCCGACAGCCGCAACTCCTTGGAAAGACTTCCGTGATGACTGGCCACTGCCTCTTTGCCCAGAAGCTCACCCAACCGATGCGCCACGCGCTCGGCCAGACGACGCGTGTTGACAAACACCAGCGTGCTGCGATGCGACGTGATATGCTCGACCAGTTGCGCGTAAATCTCGTCCCAAGTTTCGTGCGAGCAGACCGCCTCCAGCCGCGACGGCGGCGTGACGACGCCCAAATCCAACTCGCGCGTGTGGCCTATGTCGACGATGCTGCAATGCGGTTGGTTGTCGGCATCAACGTTTGCCGTGCCGACAAGAAACCGAGCGATCTCGTCGATCGGCCGCTGCGTGGCCGACAGGCCGACGCGGACCGGGGGAATGTCGCACAGTGCCGTTAGTCGCTCCAGTGACAGCGCCAAGTGCGAACCGCGCTTGTCGCGGGCCAGGGCGTGAATTT
>CAYWTU010000560.1:0-3664 GCA_964461275.1 uncultured Pirellulales bacterium
TACTACAGCGCTAACTTGACCTTGGTGATGGGAGGGAAATCGGCGAAAGTTTGCCGTGGGCCGAAGGATCGGCCCTGTGCCCTCGCCCAGGAGTTTCGCGCATGGACGCCGCCCAGATTCGTCGCCTGAAGCCCAAGCTCATGAAATTCCTCAACCACTTCCGCCATTGCATTGCGCGCTCGGACACTCGCGAGCACTTGCATACTTACGTTGCGGGGCAGCTTTCGACGCTCGATCGCAAGAGCGTCGAGCCGATCGCGCTGGCCGCCGACGTGCCGCCGCGAACCTTGCAGCAGTTTCTCAGTTTTCACGTTTGGGACCAAGATCAATTGATCGACACTTTGCAGCGCCGCGTGGCCGACAAGCGCCGCGACGCGCTGTCCATCGGCCTGGTCGACGACACCTCGTGCCCCAAGAAGGGCGACAAGACGCCGGGTGTGCAGCGACAATGGTGCGGGGCCACCGGCAAGAACGACAACTGCGTGACCACGGTCCACTTGGGTTACGCGGTCGGCGACTTTCACTGCCTTTTGGACAGCGAGTTGTTCTTGCCGGAAAGTTGGGCTCAAGATCGTGCGCGGTGTCGTGCGGCGGCCATCCCCGACACCATGCACCATCAAGCCAAGTGGCGCACATCGCTGGACCAATACGACCGCGCGCGGGCCAACGGCGTGACTTTCGACTACCTGACGTTTGACGAATGGTACGGCGGAAAGCCCGAATATGTGCGGGAATTGTCGGCTCGCGGGCAGCGCTACGTGGGCGAAGTCCCGCGGTCGTTCGTGGGGTGGCTGAAGGCGCCGCGGATCGTCACGCGTTCGTTTCACCGCGGCAGGCGCGGGCGTGGTCGGGCCGTGCCGCGATTGGCGGTCGGCAGCGCCTCGGCGCGAAGCGTGGACTACTTTCTGAACTGGTCGCCCGAGTTCAAAGATGAACCGTGGACGCGGTGGCGCGTCAAGGACACTCAGAAGGGGCCGCAGGTGTGGGAGACCAAGCACGCGCCGCTGACGATCAAGGACGCGCGCGGTCTGCCGGGCGAGACGCTGCACCTGATCGTAGCCCGCAACGTCTGCGACACGAGTGAACTGAAGTTCTTCGTCAGCAACGCGCCGCCCGACACGCCTGTGAGCGAACTGCTCCACGTGGCGTTCTCGCGGTGGCGCGTCGAACGTTGCTTCGAGGACCAGAAGACCGAGTTGGGCTTCGACCATTTTGAAGGCCGGTCGTACTTGGGACTCAAACGGCATCAAGCCATCACGGCGCTGAGCCACTTGTTCCTGTCGGAAGTGCAGCAAGACCTGCGGGAAAAAAAATCCGGAGCTGACGGTCTGCCAGGTGCGAACCGCGGCGGCGGCGTTGGTTCGCTCGTGGAACTTGGGGCCCGCGGCGGCGACGGTGATTCTGGAGACGGCCGCGGCCGACATCGCCTACACGCAGCGCCGCAACGCCCAGGCGAGAAAATCGCACACCAAGAAAAAACGCCGCAAACTCCGGGCACTGGGCGTACACCTGACCGGCCTGCCCCGCTGCGGTTGGAGTTCGAGTTAGCGCTGTAGTATTAGAATAGCTTGATGATCTGGCTTTGGGCGCGCCGAAGGCTCCCTGGCGATCGCCGTCGAAAGTTTCCGCGATTGGATTCGGTCCGCGACAAGATGGGACAAGCGATGCGCGAGATTCAAGCGTCTCCGGTCGAAATGTGCCAAGCAATGGAAGAGCTGGAAGCGCGCTTTGCGCGACTCGAAGCCCTGGTTTTGAGCAAGCTTAATCGACCTCATCCAGGCTGGGTTTATGCGGAGGTCCAGGCGGCACGAGCGCGCATGACAAAGATCACGGAAGAGATGTTGGGGTCGAAGGTCGAGGTCACCGAGGAACATGACCCGGAAATCGAGAACCAGTGCCAGCTCGTTTTTCGCGTGAAGGACCGTGGGGAAATGTCCGAGATCCAGGCGCGGCGAATGTATCCAGGCGCCGACGCGCACCGGCGAAAACATTCCCACCTCCTGGTAGTCGTCCCCGCGTGCCCACTCGCGACCCAGGCGGACGCGAACCGTGGCATCCGGGCCGGGTGCACCCAGGACGGTTCGACATTGTGCATTTGGACAAGCTGCTTCGGTCGATGTGACGAATGGCACGTAGTTCGTCTGGAAGTCCTTTGCTGGAACTGACATAGGCAAAAAGGCCTCGCTTGCTTAGATGGGGTTGTCCAGACACCCATCACGGCAAGGAGGCCCTACGATGCGGCATTTTAGCCAGGGACGGTTTCAGCGACAGGTGAGATTGTTACAGCAGCAGTTTTTACAGGACGGAAATCTGCCCTTTAGCGACATTCTTTCGGGGGAATTGATCGAGCAAGCACTGACAGCACTCCAAGTCGGTTGGATCGATTGTGTGTATACCCCACTGGTCACACTGTGTGTGTTTCTCGGTCAAGTGCTGAGCGCCGATCACTCCTGCCGGGCGGCCGTGGCGCGACTGATTGCGCATCGCGTTGCGCGGCAGGAACGCGCGTGCTCGGCCGAGACGGGCGCCTACTGCCAAGCCCGCAAGCGGTTGCCAGAAGAATTCTTCTCGCAGCTCGCTCAGCAGACGGGTCGCCAACTCGATGCCCACGCGAAGTCAGAGTGGTTGTGGAAGAATCGTCGTGTTTACATCGTCGATGGCGCCACGGTTTCGATGCCCGACACGCGTGAGAATCAACAAGCCTATCCGCAACCACCGCAACAGAAACCCGGCCTGGGATTTCCGTTAATGCGGATCGCGGTCATCTTTTCGCTAACCTGCGGCGCGGTGCTCGACGTTGGCATGTGCCGTTACGCCGGCAAAGGGCAAAGCGAACTCGCTTTGCTGCGCCAGATGTGGTCGATCTTTCAGCCTGGCGACATCATGCTGGCCGATCGCCTGATGTGCGCCTGGACGGAACTAGTCATGCTCAAGCGGCGCGACGTGGACAGTGTGTGTCGGTTTACTTCACACCGCAAGACCGACTTTCGCCGTGGAAAGCGTTTGGGAAAAGACGATCACATCGTGACGTGGCTCAAACCGACCAAGCCTCGCTCGATTGACACCCAGACCTACAGCACACTTCCCGAGTCGTTGACAATCCGTGAATGTCGCGTGGCGATTGCACAGCCAGGTTTTCGGGTCAAGGTCGTCGTGATTGCTACCACGCTCTTGGATCACGTGGCGTATCCGCCGTCGGAACTGGCGGAACTCTATCGCGCTCGCTGGAATGCCGAACTCGATCTGAAATCCTTGAAGCAGACTATGCAAATGGACGTGCTGCGTTGCAAAACCCCAGAGTTGGTTCGCAAGGAATTGTGGGCCCACATTCTGGCCTACAATCTCATCCGCACGATCCTCGCTCAGGCGGCAACAAAGCATCACCTCGAGCCGCGTTCGATCAGCTTCAAGGGCGCGATTCAAACTTTGGAGGCTTTTCAACCCGTGATTGCACTGCAGGGCGAACAGGACGCGGCCCGCCGTTTGGCGCTATATCACGAATTGCTCGACGCCATCGCTACCCACGGCGTCGCCGATCGCCCGGACCGCTACGAACCCCGGGCCAGGAAACGACACACCAAGAACTTCGCGTATCTACGAAAGCCCCGTGCCCAAATCAAACGCGAGATGGCGCAAGGGCTTACGGCGATTTAAGTGCCATTCG
>CAYWTU010000561.1:0-3663 GCA_964461275.1 uncultured Pirellulales bacterium
ATCCGTTAACGACGCAATTCTAATTCAAACAAGTCAATATCCCGCGGCCCTCGTTGGCCTGCTGCACCAAACACGACGCACAGAAGGAATCGGCAGACCATGTCCAATTCGACCAAACGACCTCCCGTTCGAGCCGCCAAGCGCCTCGCCACCGGGCCGCGCGGCGGCGTGGAATTGCTACTGATCCAAGAAGTTGAACATCTGGGCAAGCCAGGCGAAGTCGTCGAGGTCAAGCCGGGCTACGCCTTGAACTACCTGTTGCCGCAGGGGCTAGCCACGGTCGCCACGCCGCACCACAAGCGGATGGTGGATAAGCACAAGGCGAAGCTGGCCGAAATCCAGCGCGCACGGATGGCGGGACTGCGGACGCTGGCCGACGAGATCGCCAAGCAAAGCGTGACCATCGAGGCCAACGCGAACGACGAAGGCCATTTGTACGGCTCGGTCGGGGCGACCGAGATTGTGGCGGCCCTTAAGCGGAACAACTTCACGCTGACTGCGGACCAAATTCGGCTCGAAGGTCCACTCAAAGAGTTGGGCCTGTACACCGTCAAGGTGCACGTCGCGCCGGAGATCGACACCGAACTGAAGGTCTGGGTCGTTCCCACCGTCAGCGACGCACATTAGCCGCCGACCGGGGCAAATGTTTACCCGCCGACTGTGTTGGGCGGCACTGAGTTGGGCGGCACTGACCGCGCGTCCATGACCATCGACGCCGATCCCTCCGGTTCGTTCGGCGCGCGTTCGTTGGCTATCGTCGGCGCCAGCGCCCGCGCCGCCGCCATGTCGGCTTGCCGTGCGGGGTTCTTGCCCACCGCCATCGATCTGTTTGCCGACGCGGACCTGCGGCTTGTCGCAAGCTGTCGCCAGTGCGAGTCGTATCCTCGCCAATTGCCGGTCCTCCTGGCACAATCCCCTCCCGGACCGTGGATCTATACCGGCGCCTTGGAGAACCACCCCGATCTGATCGCGCAAATGGCCGCCGCGCGGCCGCTATGGGGCAACGGGCCCGAAACGCTACGCGCCGTCCGTCGGCCAGAGTCGCTTTTCACGGCGCTACGGGCCGGCGGCTTTTGCTGCCCCGACTGGAGTTGTGACGCAAAGAGCGTCCCGCGCGACGGCTCCTGGTTGCGAAAGACGTTTCGGTCGGGCGGTGGAGACGGCGTCTCCACGGTTAATGATAAGGCGTCCGACAACACACCGGCCATGGAGGCGGAAACGCCGTCGGACGACGAGGTTTATTACCAGAGGTACGTGGCTGGGATGCCATGCTCCGCAGTGTACGTGGGGGCCGGCAACTCGGCGGTATTGGCCGGCGTAACGCGGCAACTGATTGGTCTGAGTTGGGCCGGAGCCGACGGATTTCGCTATTGCGGCTCGTTGGGCCCCCTGCTGCTGTCCGCCCCCGTGCTAGCGGAGTTTGTCCGCTTGGGTAGTTTCCTCGCCAAACAGTTCGGGCTGACTGGGCTGTTCGGCGTCGACGCCGTCTTGGCGTCGGTGCGTACGGCAGTAGAGCCGTTCAACCCGGCGGCGTGTGAGCCATCGCTGGAATCGCTCGAGGCGCCGCCCACGGCCCGCATTTGGCCGATCGAAGTAAACCCGCGTTATACGGCCAGTGTTGAGGTATTGGAGCGGGCCCTAGGCTGGCGTGCGTTGGCGGACCACGCGCGGGCGTGCGCGACGTGTTGCTTGCCCGAGATCACGAACACTGCGCACCAGGGCGCAGTGCCGGTATGCGGCAAGTTGATCGTCTTCGCCACGCGCGACCTGGACATAGGCGAGTCATTGCCACAGCGCCTGCTGCGCGACAATTCGAAGTTAATCGGTCGCGACGGCGCAGCGGCTTGGCCCCGTTGGGCGGATATTCCGGTCGCATTTTCGCGAATCCGTCGCGGCTGGCCGGTGCTGACGGCCCTGGCGATTGGAGCGTCGGCGAGGGAAACAGCCGCACAGCTGCGTAGCGATGCGAAGGCGCTGCAACAACAGCTTTCCGAATCGGCCGTCGCTGGCGCCCTTTAGAGTTCAACAAACTCCCCGTTCGATTCGCTGAAACGAGCGGGAGTTAGGGGGCGGTTGTCAGGTTGTTTGGCCCCGGGCAACGTGGCCAAGTTGGGCCGGCGCACTTGCGTTTAGTTCCTGCCGTGCAACTTGGCATGCGCCTGGTCGTCGTGCGGACGGTTGTCGAAACCTTTCTCAGCCGAGAGTTCGATGTGATCGACGAACTTGACGTTGGCGCACTCGTCGATTTCCCCGCTGTGGCAGCTCAAATAGTCGCGAATATAGAACCGGAACGGTCCGCCGGCGCTCGTTGGCAGTGGCCGGCCGTCCATGGCATAGATCAGCAGTCCCCGCTCGCGGACCGTATCCAAGGGAATGCTGGCGTGAAAGTTGTCGGTGGCTGCGTGCAGTGTGAGATATCGCGCGGCCGGGTCGACGACGACTTCTCGCATCAGCCCAACCAACGTTACGGCGGTTCCGCGGCGCTGGGGGTCGATCGCGCGGACGTCAGGTATCTGTTGGGACGCGTCGAGGGCGGCCAAATCGTCCATGGCAAACTCGCGAGGCCTTTCCACCAGGCCTGACACCCGCAAACGATCGCCGCTGGACATCGCGTACCCTTTTAGCGTCCAACAAGAAACGGCTCGGCTGGCTGAAATCAACGGGAGTCGGAGTGACCGACCCGAACAACCAGGCGGCGGCCTTGGAAATCTTCAACTTACCTGGCCGTTGCCAGCTTCTTCCCCGCTGTGCCGCGGTAATACTCGATCGACCGCTTAAGGCCTTCCAAGAATTCGACCTGCGGTTCGTAGCTGAGCAGCGCCCGGGCCACCGTAATATCGGCCATGCTTTCCAAAATGTCCCCTTCGCGGGGAGGGCAGAATTCGGGCTGAATGTCGGTGCCCAATAGTTCGTTCAAGGTCTCAATGAGTTGCAGCAACGTTGTCTGCCGGCCCATTGCCACATTGATCGACTTGCCCACGCAAGCCGGCGCCGCATCGGCCGCCAGCAGGTTGCCGTGGACCACGTTGGCCACGTAGGTGAAGTCGCGTGACTGCATGCCGTTGCCGTTCACCTTCGGCCTTCGGCCGCCGAGCATGGCGGAGACGAACAGTGGGATTACAGCCGAGTACGGGCTGTCGGGGTCTTGTCGCGGTCCGAACACGTTGAAATACCGCAGACAGACAGTTTCAAACTTGTAGGTGTGGGCAAAGGCTTGGCAATAGTACTCGGCCGCCAACTTGGCCACGCCATAGGGCGAAATTGGCGCCGGCAGGTCCACCTCGCGCTTCGAGGCGAACGGTTGATCGCCATAGGCGCTGCTGCTGGCGGCGTACACCAGCCGCCGCACGCCGGCGCGACGGGAGGCGTCTAGCAGGTTCAAGGTGCCGGTCACGCAGGCGGCGTGGGTGTCTAGCGGCCGTTCGACGCTCCTGGGCACCGAGGCCAAGGCCGCCTGATGAAACACCACGTCGACGCCCCGGACGGCCTTGGCTACCGCGTCGTAGTCGATTAGGTCGCCTTCGTGAAACTCAACGTCACGGCCGAACCGTTCGACATTGGCTCGGTGGCCGGTGCAGAGATTGTCAAACACGCGCACCCGATCGCCGCGCGCCACCAGCGCCTCGACGATGTGCGAACCGATGAATCCAGCGCCCCCGGTGA
>CAYWTU010000562.1:0-3660 GCA_964461275.1 uncultured Pirellulales bacterium
CTTCGGGACCAAAACCCTCGTCGCGGGATTTTTCGTACATTTCCATCAGGTTGGTCTGAAAGTCAGGCGCCACTCCGGCCCGCTGCAAGTACACCCGCAGCCCCTTGGTGGCCACGACCACTCGCTCTTCGTAGGCCTGCAAGACGCGGCGGTCGAGCACATGGATGCCGACCGGAGCGTCGCACAAGTCTAAAATTCGCGGGACGCCGCCGAAATGGTCGATGTGACCGTGCGTGACAATGATTCGGCCCAGGTCGGCCGGCGCCACCGGCTCGCCGAACTGGCGGCCGATGGCCTCTAGGCCAGACAGCAGATGGTCGTTCGACGATAGGTAGCCGCTGCCGGAATCGACCAGCGTAGGCGGCCCTGCCCCCAAGAGCACGTAGGCGTAGGCGATGAATTCCGGAAAAGCCTCGCACGGAAGGCGATAGATTCGCACGCCGGTGTTGGACTCGAAGCGTTCGACCGGCGGCAAGTCGATGGGCATGACAACCTGACGGGCAAGGGGCCGCGGACTATGAGGCTATCCGGGAATCTATCGCGGCCGCAGGCTCAACTATGCGCGACCGGGCGGCTGCTAGCCCAGGGGGCGGCCGGCAACAGCCACGGCAGGGTTTGGGGCCGTGCGGCCCAAACCAGCGCCGCCAGCGTCAGGGCCGCCAACAGCGCTGCCGTCAGGCGCAGCGAGGTGCGCCGGTCGCCAGAGTCGTGCGCGGCGCCGTCAGGCGATCTAGTTTCATGGCGCTGGTCCGGTGTCATACGGCGACGGCTGGCTCGCTCTTGACCGTTGCCTCGCGAGGCGCACCCGCGTCGCGCCACCAAGCGGCCGCGTCTTCGTCGGTCCAGCCGCCCGCGTCGGCGCAGGCGTCCAGCGCGCGGCGGAGGTCGTCGACGGATGGGTAACGATCGGCCGGGCGCTTGGCCAGGCAGCGGAGCACCACCGCTTCCAGATCGCGCGGCGTCTGGGGCCGCAGCTCGGTGGGCGGCGCGACGGGATCGTGGGCGTGGGCAAAGAGAACCTTCATGGCGGTGTCGCGTTCGAACGGCGGCCGGCCGGTGAGCAGAAAGTAGGCCACCGCGCCGAGCGAATAGATGTCCGATCGCCCATCGGGCGACGTCTCCCCCAGGGCCTGCTCCGGCGACATGAACAGCGGCGAGCCGGTGACGGTCCCTTCCTGCGTGACGTTGATCGGCCCGGCAAGTTCGGCCCCCTTGACCAAGCCGAAATCGAGCAGTTTGGCCACGTCATACACGCCGCCACGCTGTGCGGCAAACAGGTTGCCAGGTTTGATATCGCGATGAATCAGCCCCTGTCGGTGCGCTTCGCGCAGGGCGTCGCAGGTCTGGCGGACAAAGTGGATCACGCGATCCGCCGGCAGCGGCCCATAGCGTTCGACGAGCGTTCCCAGGTCCAGCCCCGGCAGGTACTCCATGACGTAATAGAACGTGCCGTCGTCGGCCCGCCCATAGTCGAAGATTTCAATGGAATTCCAATGCGAGAGCCCGGCCGCGGCGCGAACCTCGCGCTCAAAGCGAGCCAGCGCCCGCGGATCGGCAGACTGGCTGGGACGAATGATCTTGATGGCGCAAGGTCGCTTGAGCAGTTGATGCTCGGCCAGGTAGACCTCGCCCATGCCGCCGGCGCCGATGCGCTCTTTGAGATAGTACTGGCCCAACTGCCGGGCCTCGAACGCCTCGCGCCGCAACAGGCCAATCTGCCGCACGCCCGTCACGCCCACCAGCCACGCCACGAGCAGCGTCAGCGACAGCCGCCCCAGGTCTTGTCCCGATAGATACTCCATCAAGATCGGGTGTTCGTTTCGGCCGATCAGACCCATGACCACCGGCGTGGCCGCCATGAGGCCTAGAATCACGGCAGCTCGCCGCCAGGTGTTGGGGATGAACAGGCTGTAGGTGAACATCAGCGTGTACCAGGCGATCGCCAGTCCCCACATCACGTCCGACAACATGTGCGGGTCGTTGGCGGCGCAGCAGGTCGCCATGGCGTCGTATTGGTCGAGGGCCAAAAACAGGGACGGAAAGCCAAAGATCAGCAGCTCCCACAGTCGCAGCCAGCGCAGCGTGTTGGGGCAGCGGGTACACATGAAGAGCGCCGACGCCCCGAGCACCACGTCGACCAAAACCAACATCTTGGCGAACCGGGCCGTGTGGTACTCAGCCCAGCCGGTCTCCAAGCTCCGCCAAATCCAGAGCAGCGTGCCGACGGCGAACAAGGCAATGGCCGCCGAGCGCAATCGCGTGGCGAGCAGTTGTCGGGTTTGCGTTCCCAATCCCGCGGCCGAACCGGCCAAGAGTTCAACGCGATGCCTTGGCGGCGCCGGGGTTGCCGAAACGTCGGACAAATGGCGATCGATCGTCGGGGCTAGGTCAACGAACGACGGCGAACTCGTATTTGGACGGGACACGACAATGCTCCCGAGTTGGCGGGTTGGGCAGCCGGACCAGTAACCGAAACAGGCGCGGTCAGCGGCGGTTCAGATCATGATACTCGCCCCGGTAACGGACGGCGATGCAAGGTGTTTGGAATCCCACAAACAACCTCGTCGGTGCGCTCTTATCTGTGGCGAGCGTCGCCTTCGCACCGCCAGCTACTTATAATCGACCGTCCAATGGCCGTGCCGAACTTCGGCCGGCCGCATCACCCACCAGTGAAGTACCCACAGGAATACCATCCTATGCCCCACGGTTTCGGCATCATCGGCTGCGGCATGATCGCCAATTTTCACGTCAAGGCCATCCGCGAATTGCGCGGCGCCAAGCTCATCGCCTGTTACGACAACATCCCGGCCGCGGCCGACCGACTGGCCGCGGCACAGGGTTGCAAGGCGTATCACCGCCTGCCCGACATGCTGGCCGACCCGGCCGTGACGGTGGTGACCATCGGCACGCCGAGCGGCGCGCACATGGAGCCGGCGGTGCTGGCGGCCCAGGCTGGCAAACACGTGATCGTGGAAAAACCGCTGGAGATCACGCTCAAACGGTGCGACGCGATCATTCGCGCTTGCGAGAAAAACAAGGTGGTCTGCTCGGCGATTTTTCCGTCGCGATTTCATCAGTCGAGTCAGGAGATTCGCCACGCCCTGGATGAAAAACGGTTTGGCCGCCTGTCGCTGGGAGACGCCTATGTGAAATGGTTTCGGCCGCAGAGCTATTACGACAGCGGCGCCTGGCGCGGCACGTGGCAACTCGACGGCGGCGGCGCCCTGATGAATCAGGCCATTCACAGCGTTGACCTGTTGACGTGGTTCATGGGCCCCGTAACCGAGGTGACGGCGCATTGGGCGACGCTGGCGCACAAGCGAATCGCGGTCGAGGACGCGGTGGTGGCCACGCTGAAATTCGCCAACGGCGCGCTGGGGGTGATCGAAGCCAGCACGGCCGTCTATCCCGGTTACTTGAAGCGAATCGAGATTCACGGCAGCGAGGGCTCGGCGGTGATGGAAGAAGAAGACATTCAGAAATGGGATTTTGCCAAGAAGGGCCGCCGCGACGCGGCCGTCAGAAAACGCATGGAACAGGCGATTAGCACCGGCGGCGGGGCCAGCGACCCGGCGGCCATCGGCCATCACGGCCACATGCTCCAGTTTCGCGACGTGTTGGCGGCCATCGACCAAGGCCGCCGGCCCGCCGTCGACGGCC
>CAYWTU010000563.1:0-3657 GCA_964461275.1 uncultured Pirellulales bacterium
GAAACCAGTTGAACGAGGCCTTGGAGCCCACGGCCAAGGTCGCGCTGGTCAAGATCACGCTGGGCACTTTGTCGAACAGTTCTCTCTTTAGCACCGGCCCGACGTTCCCCGGCGCCGCGTGCAAAGTAATCCGCGTCGATCGTCCGCGCGACACATCAACCCAATACACGGCGCCCGCCTCGGTTTGATTGCGCCACTGCTCCAGTTCCAATGCCAAGGCGTCCACGCGATTGGCGGCGGCCGTGAAATCTTGGCGCTCCTCCGCCTTGTCGAAGGTTTTGGCCGCCTTGGTCAGGGCCTGGGACAATTCGTGCAGAGCCGGACTGAGCCGGTTTTCCACCACCTGGGCGCTAGCCACTCGGCCGTTGCGCGGTCCTCGGTCGGCATGCCAATCCAGCACGTCGGCGAACAACTCGTCGCACCGTACGCGGCAACGGTCGACCAACATCTGCGGCTGTTTGAGGCGGGCCGGAACCAACAGCCCGCGTTGAGTGCGGTCGTTATAAAGTTTGTTGAGCAGGTAGTGAATCTGACTCGACGAAACGCTCAGGCCCAGGTGCTCGCCCGCCACCGCCTCCAGGGTGTGTGCCTCGTCGAACACCACGGCGTCGTAATCGGGCAAGATGCTGGCCCGTTCGCGGCGCAGCGCCAGGTCGCTGAAGAACAGCGCGTGGTTGACCACCAGGATTTGCGCCTGCTGCATCCGTCGGCGGGCCTGGTAGTAGAAACACTCGCCGTGGCTGGGACACTGCCGGCCCATGCAGTTGCCGTGGTCGCTTCGCACCTCGTCCCACACGCTGGGAAGGGGCCTGAAATCGAGGTCGCTCAGCGAACCGTCGTGCGTTTCCTTGGACCAATCGTAAACCGCCTTGAGCTGTCGTTTGTCGTCCATCATCAGAAACAGGCCGTCGACCCGGCGGGCGGCGTTCTCCAACCGGCGCTTGCTCAGGTAGTTGCCGCGCCCTTTGGCCAACACCGCGGAAAATTCCAGCGGAATCGTGGCGTTGAGCAGCGGCAAATCCTTTTGCATGAGCTGTTCCTGCAGGCTGATGGTGTGGGTCGAGATGACCACACGCCGCAGGGCCGCATGTTCGCCCTCGGTGGGCGCGGCGGTGGCGAGAATCGCGGGCGCCAGATAGGCGAAGCTTTTGCCCACGCCGGTCCCCGCCTCGACGACCAGGTGTCGCCGCTCCCGCAAGGCCCGTTCGGTCGCCTGTGCCATGTGCAGCTGCTCGGGCCGCTGCTCGTAGTGCGGCAAGCGTTGCGCGACCCGCCCCTCGGGACCCAAAATTTCGGCGACGGAGAGCATGACGGCCCAAAGTGTGGCGTCGCTGGCAACGCGGAGGGGGTTGTCAACGCGTGTGCGGCGCCAGTTTATACAACCGCGTGTACGTCCGCAGATAAAGCGCCCCACCGGCCGCGGCGGGCGAGGACCGCATTCCTTCGCGCAGCGTATTGCGGGCCAAAATCTCGGGCGGCAGCGACAGTCGCACCACGTTGGTCACCCCTTCCTCATCGCAGCAATACATCCGCTCGCCGGCGACGATGGGCGAGGCCACGAACGTGCCCCCCAGCCGCAGCGCCGCGAGTTCCTCGCCCGTCTTGGAATCGATGGCGTACACGACGCCGTTGTCGGTGAGCATCCAGATGCGCTGGCCGTCGTGCGTGGGAGTGCACAGTCGCGAGTTGCCCTTCGACCGTTTCCAAACGACGTGCGTGTCATCGACGTTGCCGCGCGTGCTTTCGTCGAGCCGGACGGCAACCAAATCGGCGCCGTTGGAGCCGGTATTGAGAACCGTCAGGCCCGAAAAGAACAGCGGCCGCGCCGCGGCGTTGAAATCGTCATGGGTGACCGTCCAGAGCTCTTGGCCGGTGGCGGCTGCATAGCCAAACGCCGCCCGGCTGCCCACAGAAACGATCTGCCGGCCTCCGGCTACGTCCGTCCAGCCGGCCGTGCTATAGGCCTTGCGGTAGTCGCCTTCGCCAATCGGTTGGCCCTGCGGATCCAGGTCGTGATAGTCGGTGCTGCGGTCGGTCCGCCAGACGGTTTTGCCGGTCCGCTTGTCGAGAGCCGCCAGGTACTGTTGATCGATCCCGTCAAACGTGAGCACCAGGTAATCGCCGCACAACGTCGGCGACGAGCCAGGTCCGCGAAAATGGCGACAGGGTAAATCGCGGCGCTGCCAAACCACCTCGGCCGTCCGTGGGTCGAGCCTGGCGGTGCCATAGGAGCCAAAGTGAACGTAAACCGCGTCGTGTTCCAACACGCACGACGGCGAGGCATAGGTGTTCACCTCGTTGGCCAGAACCTCCGGCTTCTCGTTTTTAAACAGCATCTTGTGATGCAACACGCGCCCCGTGTCGGCGTCGAGCGCGTACACATACTGCTGGCGGCCGTCCTTGGTTGCGGCGGTGAGCCAAATCTGATCGTTGCCGATGACCGGCGTCGAATGGCCAAAGCCCGTCAAGTCGACGGCCCAGGCGATGTTCTCTCCGCTGGATTCGTCCCAAGCCGTCGGCAAGTTTTGGGATTCGGCCGCCGGCACGCGGCCGTCGAGCGTGGGCCCTTGCTTGTCGGGCCAGGAAAAATCGGCGGCGGCGCCGGGTTGCGCCGCCGCGATCCAAATACTCAGCTCCATGAGCATGCCCAGGGATTTTGACCGCATTGAGCGTTCCCGCACCGCTTCGCTCCTATCGCCAGTCCAAGCCGTCCGGCAAGGAGTTCAAGTTCAGGCAGCCGTCCGCCGTCACGATCACCATATCCTCCACCCGTACGCCGCCGATCGCCGGACAGTATAGCCCGGGCTCGATCGTCAGACAGTCGCCCACGACCAGCGCTGGTCCGCCACGGTCCAACAGCGGCGGCTCGTGAACGTCCAGTCCTACTCCATGACCCGTGCCGTGGACCATGGCGCACCGTGTGGGCGGATCGCCGGGGCCCGGCAACCCCATCGCGTAGCCGTGTGCGACGATGACGCCGGCGGTCACCTGGTGCAGCGCCTCGCCCGTCAGACCCGGCCGCGTGGCGGCGATGGCCGCCGACTTAGCGGCCACGGCGGCGGCGTGCATCTTCAGCACGGCTTCGGTCGGCTGGCCGTGAACGACCGTCCGTGTACAGTCGCCGTTGTACAACGTTTCGCGGTTCTTGGGAAACACGTCGACGATCACAGGTTCGCCCGTGCGCAGTGGCCCGCGGCCGACATCGTGGCAATCGGCGCCGGCCGGCCCGCCACTGACAATGGACCGCGGATTCAAATAGCCGCGCTCCAGCAGCCACAGGTCGATCGCCTGCCGGACTCGCTCCGCGCTCAGAATGTCGCCATCGTGGCGCAAGACGCCATCGGCCGCGGCCATGGCCCGGGCCACCAGCCGGCAAGCCATTTCGACCGCCTGTTCGGTGTCGCGCTGCGCCTGTCGCAGCCACGCGATTTCCTGTTCGTCCTTCGAGCGCCGCTCGGCGACGCCTAAATCCGCGTCGCACTGAACCTGAATACCGCGCCGCTGCGCTTCATGGGCGAACAACAGTGGCAAGCTGCGGTCGGCCCGCACGGCAGTAATCCCGGCCCGCGCCAGGCACTCGGCCGCCGCCTGGGCCGTGGCCGTTTCCCGATCTCCCGACAAGCCGCCGGGCGGCGTGAAATCAGCCGGGGAGGCCAC
>CAYWTU010000564.1:0-3651 GCA_964461275.1 uncultured Pirellulales bacterium
CCGTGCCGCTACAATGCCGATGCCGTCGTGCTAGCTTCAAAGGGGTGGGAGTACCCGACCTACTTTCTGGCTTCAAAGGAGTGCCTGCGATGCCCGAAAACCGGAGGGCTCGCGCCCTGCCGCTTCAATGCCAAACCATTCGCGCTCCCTTCAAAGGTGCGCGGGTAACTGTCCTACCAAGGCTGCCGCCGATTGCAACTGGACGCGTTGGCATGGCAAGATAGCGTAATTCGCGCGAGCTGCTCCGCCCCACCACCCAGACTCCCTACCGCATGCCCCAGTTGTATCCACTTCGGTTCGAGCCGCTGTTGCGGCGTTACGTCTGGGGCGGCCGGCGGTTGGCACAACGGTTCGGAAAATCGTGTGGCGATCAGCCGTGCGCCGAGAGTTGGGAGGTTTGTGACCACGGCGACGACCAGTCCGTCGTTGCCGCCGGCCCTCTGCAGGGCAGCACGTTGCATACGCTCGTAAAAAGTCGCGGCGCCGGCTTGATGGGTCGGCACGCCGAGCGGTCGCAGTTTCCGTTGCTCTTCAAGCTCCTCGACGCCCAAGACGTGCTGTCGGTGCAAGTCCACCCCGACGACGAGCGGGCCGCAAAGCTCCAGCCGCGCTCCTTCGGCAAGAACGAGGCCTGGGTGGTCCTGGACGCCGAGCCCGACAGTGTGATTTATGCCGGTTTAAAACGGGGCGTCGATCGCGCCATGTTCGAACGCGAACTGGCCCGCGGCACGTGTGCGCTTTGTTTGCATCAAATTCGGCCTTGCGTCGGCGATTGTCTGTTTGTGCCGGCCGGCGCCGTGCATGCTTTGGGCCGCGGGGTGCTCGTGGCCGAGTTGCAGCAGACCAGCGACGTTACGTATCGGCTATTCGATTGGAATCGCAGGGGCGCCGACGGCATGCCGCGCCCTCTGCACATCGCGGCGGGCCTGGATTGCATCGATTGGAACCTTGGGCCGCTGACGCCCGTTGGTGCGGATGCGGCATTGGTCAATCGGCCGCAGCACTTGGTCGCCAGCCGGCAGTTCAATTGGGACCGCTGGCGGATCGACATGCCCGCAACGTTTGGCGGCGACGACCGCGCGCATATTCTGGCGGTGATTTCCGGTCAGGCAGGCGTGGCCGGCGACCCGTTGGGTGCGCCGTTGGGACCTGGAGGAACGATCTTGCTTCCAGCCGAATGTGGACCAACCGTAGTGCGGCCAGAAGGCGAGACGATCATTTTGGATGCCTATCTTCCGTAGGCTTCCTAGGCCGCTGTCGGCCACGCCCGAGCGCCGAATGAGCGGCCTTTTGCCGAGTCATGGCCATCCCTATACTCCCGCCCATGTTAGGCCGCTTTATCATCGTTCCAGCGTTGCTCGCCAGCGCTGCCGTCGCCGGCTGTTCCCGTCAGACGGGCATACCCCGGCTGCAAGCCGGCACATTGGATTATCAGCGTCGCCTGGCCCATCAGTTCGATCCGTACCCCGACAACACGTTGGGGCCGAAGATCGACGGCAGCCGGCCGCGTGAATACTCGGCCCCGCCGCCCGAGGCGCAAAAGGCCCGTTGGGTTCGTCCAGCGCCAGGCCAGCCGCTGCGCTGAATATGTCGCGTAGCATCAGCGGCACGTCGGGCGCGACGTGAGACGCCTAACCTCAGCGTGCCAGTGCGTCTTTCTGTCGTATCGCCGTCGCATCACGGCGAACTCGACGGTTATAATGCTGGACTACGAATGCGAATCGGCTGATAGCCCCATGGGGCGTCGCGACGGATGGGTGGCCGAGTGGACTAAGGCGGCAGTCTTGAAAACTGCTGTAGGCGTAAGTCTACCGGGGGTTCGAATCCCTCCCCATCCGCTCTATGGTACGCACCGGTGAGGCCCCACAACATGGGTTCGTCGGCCCGCCCGCCGGGCGCACCCGGTCAATGCCAGCTACGCCTGCGGGTCGTAGCTCAAGTTTGGCGCCAGCCAGCGCTCCACCTGCCGTAGCGGCATTCCCTTGCGGCGAGCGTAGTCTTCCACCTGGTCGGGTGAAATCATGTCGACCGAGAAATAGCGGGCCTGCGGATGGGCGAAATACAGCCCGCTGACACTGGCCGCCGGGTACATGGCGAACGACTCGGTGAGCGAAATGCAAGCGTCCTGCTCGGCCCCCAAAAGATCGAACAGAATCCGCTTTTCCGTATGGTCCGGGCAAGCCGGATAGCCGGGCGCCGGACGGATGCCGCGATATTTTTCGTCGATAAGATCTTCATTGGTCAGGGCTTCGGCGTTGCCATAGCCCCAATCGACGCGAGCTTGGGCGTGCAACCGTTCGGCAAAGGCCTCGGCCAACCGGTCGGCCAGCGCCTTGACCATGATCGCGCGATAGTCGTCGTGGTCGGCCTCGAAGCTTTTCACCAGCGGCTCGATGCCGATCCCGGCCGTGACGGCAAAAGCGCCCACGTAATCGCGCCGGCCGCTTTCGTGCGGCGCGACGTAGTCGGCCAGCGCTCGCAGCGTTTCGGTTCCTTTGCGAAGCCACTGCTGGCGCAAGGTGTGAAACCGCGTCAACTCCGTCCGCCGCGAGTCGTCGGCGAACACAGCGATGTCGTCGCCCACGCTGTTGGCGGGCCAAAAGCCGTACACCGCTTTGGCCGTGAGCAGCTTTTCCCGCACTACGCGGTCGAGCAGTGTTTGTGCGTCGTGTAGGAGCTTTTTCGCTTCGTCACCGACATGTTCGTCTTGGAGAATGGCCGGATACTTGCCGCGCAGCTCCCAGGCTTGGAAGAACGGCGACCAATCGATGTACGGGATCAACTCGGCCAGCGGATAGTCGGCCAGGACCTTGCGGCCCGTAAAGGCGGGCCGCGGAATGTCCACCGTCGACCAATCGCACGTGAACCGCATCTCGCGGGCCTTGGCAAGGGGGGCCAGCGTAGTCTCTTGGCGGCGCTGATAAGCAGCGACCAGTTGAGCTTGAGCCTGGCGATTGTCGCGATCGAAGTTATCGCGGAGCTTGGGGTTGAGCAGGTTCTCCACCACACCGACGCACTTCGACGCATCCTTGACGTGGACGGTGGTTTGCGCGAACGTCGGCGCGATTTTTACCGCGGTGTGCTTGGCGCTTGTGGTGGCGCCGCCGATCAATAGCGGCGTGTTGAATCCTTGCCGCTGCATCTCCCGAGCGACGTGGGTCATTTCGTCCAGGCTGGGTGTAATCAATCCGGATAGGCCGATGATGTCGGCGCCGTGGGCGGCGGCCGCCTGCAAGATCTTTTCGCAAGGGACCATGACTCCCAGATCGATCACCTCGTAGCTGTTGCAGCCCAGCACGACGCCCACGATGTTTTTGCCAATGTCGTGGACGTCTCCCTTGACGGTGGCCAGCAAAATCTTGCCCCGCGACACGTTTTCTAGGCCCGCCCGGCGCTTCTCTTCTTCCATGAACGGCAACAAATAGGCCACGGCCTTTTTCATCACTCGGGCGCTCTTGACCACCTGCGGCAGAAACATCTTGCCGGCGCCAAACAACTCGCCGACCACGTTCATGCCGGCCATCAGCGGACCTTCGATCACTTCCAGGCCCGTGGCGAACGTCTGTCGGGCTTCTTCCACGTCGGCGTCGATGTGCTCGACGATCCCTTTGACCAGCGCATGTTTGAGGCGTTCGGCCACCGGGGCGCTGC
>CAYWTU010000565.1:0-1489 GCA_964461275.1 uncultured Pirellulales bacterium
ACAGCTCATCGCCCCAGGCGTAAACCTGTCCGGTCATGCCGCCGCGTGCCGCGAACTCCCTTTCGGCCTCGGTGGGCAGCCGCTTGCCGGCCCGGCGGGCGTAGGCCCCCGCGTCCGCGTAACTAACGTGTACCAGGGGGAAGTTTTCCTTGCCTGCCAGATCGCTGTCGGGCCCCTCGGGATGACGCCAATCGGCGCCCGGCTGATACCGCCACCAGGCAAAGTAGTTGTCCAGCGGCACCGGCGCCGAAGTAGGAGTGAAGACGGTGCTGCCGGCCACGAGATTTTCTGGCGGGGCGTCGGGAAACTCTTCGGCCGTGGGCGCTAGCTCTGCCACGGTCACGTATCCGGTCGCTTGTACGAACTCGGCATACTGCCGGTTGGTCACTTCTGTTTCGTCCATCCAGAACCCATCGACGTAAACGCGGTGGATCGGCCGGGCGTCGGGCATCGGATCGCCGCCGCCGCACACGCATCCCCGCGGATCCAGCGCGCCCCGGGAAAACTCTCCTCCGGGAATCCAGACCATGCCAGGGGGCGCCGGCTCGGACGATAATGTTTCGTTCGCGACCGTGGGTTGAAAGGCGTCTTGGGGACGATGGCGCGGCGGGGGCCTATCGTGGCGCGATTCATCATGCGATGCGGACGGCAACGGCCGCGGCGCGTCGCTGCATCCTCCCAGCAACAGCGGCCCTAGCAACGTCAGTGTCGCCAGGCCTGCAACGAACCGGCGACGGCCGACGAACGCCGTGACCTTGCACTGGCGCGAGTCGCGCGACCCATTGCAAAGAGTGACCCAGGCCATCAACGCCGCCCATCGAGAACCGCCCGCCGATGGCAAGCATGAACTTAATGCATGCCGAGCGGCGCCCAGGCATTATCGCGACTGGCGCCCGGGCGTGCCAGTCGCGACAATTTACGGAGTCCCCCGCCGCGAAGGCAGGCCGGTTATCCGCCTGGCCGCGGCATGGCCAGGCTGTGCAAGATCAGCACGCTGCCGATCGACATTAGGCACCAGCCCAACCAATCGGGCGGACGCACAATCTTACGCATCGGCGGTCCGGCCGCCCGCAACAGCCGCGTGGCCCCGTCCGCGACCGGGTCGGCCCCCTTCTGAAAATGCTCGGACAAGAATGTAGTGGCCTTGTCGGTCAAGACGTACGAATCGACCAATCGGAGCTGGATGCCAATGAACAACAGCAACAGCCCCATCATGAAGTACTGATTGCGATTGATCTCCACGTCAGCTTTCCTCGTCGTCGGTGGCCCTGGCGGGGGCGCGGTCGAGGCACGGGACCGGCCCACCAGCCTCGCTCATCGCAGGATATCGAGTGCCGAACCGTTCCCACTGCACTGGTCCGCCCAAATTGACGCCCCTGCCGACCGGGTAAAATTTCATTGGGAAAACCGGGCGAACGTAACGGTTGTGCCAGGGGTCAGCTGCGTCGGGTCGGACTCGACACCCCCAGGGGTGAAATGCCAGAGCCGT
>CAYWTU010000565.1:1499-3646 GCA_964461275.1 uncultured Pirellulales bacterium
GCCTACACTTTGACGTGGTGTACCGCTGGTCCATTCGCAACCGTTGCCTCCCATTCCCGCCCGGCGACCATTGACGAGCCCTGCCCGTCGCGGTTGGTTGCCGTTCGTGCCCGTTTGGGCCACGATTGGCGCCATCGTGGGTGGTCATGTCGCGACAATGGCCTGCGATACGCCCGTCTACCGCTACGCCTTGTACAATTGGAGCACAAGCCCGTACGTGCTCTATCGCTTTCGGGACGAATCGCCCACGGCATCAACGCATCCGGCAAGCGCTGACCGTGCAACCGACGAAGGCGCGGCCGGCGCCCCAACCGGGCCGCAAACCAACTTCGTCGAGATCGTGGTCGGCCGCAAAGATCAGACCCAACTCGACCTGGTTCCCGAGATGGTCCTGCAAACCTGGCGCGAGCGGGATCAGACCGTGCCGCTGGACGTCCTGTGGGGCCCGCAGGGGGTTGTGATCTTCACAGGCGAGGCGCCCGTCTCGGAAACCACCAACATCACCGATTCCCCCGCTCGTCGCGAAGTGGTTCGGCAATTGGGCGCGGGCCAGCCATGCGTGTTCATCGTGCTCACCGGCAGCGACCCAGCGGCAAAATCGGCCGCGCTGGCCGCCGTCGACGAAGTGATTGCCCGCGGCGCGTCAGGCAAGATCGAGCCGGCCAAGCTTGGCACAGACCCGTCGGCAGCTCCCAGCCAACCGCCCGCCGTGACGCTGGGCCGCGTGACAGTGTCGGCCGACGATCCCGAGGAGGCGTGGTTGGTGCGGATGTTGAGCCAGGTCGAGCCTGACCTCGATGAGTTTGCAGGCCAACCGATGGTCTTTGCCATTTACGGTCGCGGCCGGGCGATGGAACCGTACATCGGCGAAGGCGTTACGGCCGAAAACCTTTCCGAGTGCGTGTCGTTCATCCTCGGTTCGTGCTCGTGCCAAGTGAAGGATCAAAACCCCGGCGTGGACTTGCTGACGAACTGGGACTGGGAGACGACGGCACTGGCCGTGGCCCAGCAAGTAGGGCAGGAGGAAGGCAACGAGGCGCTGCTGGACGCTGCCGACTCGCGTATTCTGTCGCAGGTCGTTGCGCCTTCGATAGCGTCGCCGCCAACTGCTTCGCCGCCTGACGGTCCGGCAATCGGTGGCTCGGCATCGGCGGGCGCGGCGCCTCTTGCGCCGGCCAGCGACGACGCGCCGCGGGTGCGTGTGGCGTTGCAACCTAGGCCGTTGGCCGCGGCAACGCCCGTAGAATCAACCGAGGCGGCCCCCCCATTCGCCTCCCAGGTGTGGCTGCGGATCGCGTTGGCTTTGCTGCTGCTGGTCGCGGTGGCCGCCGCCGGCACAATGGTCTTGCTGCGGTCTCGCGCGCCGCGCCCCCCCGCGCGTCACGTTTCCTGACGGCGCTAAGGCGTTCGTCTTTCGAACGGGCACCGAGGCCGAATTCGGGCGACTTAAGCCTGCCGTTGGTAGCCGGATCGCAAGCCTGCCATGATGCGAGTGCTTGCGGTACCATAGAGTTCCGGCCTTTTGTACCGGGGCATCATTCCAATACGCCTCTCATCGGAGCCCTCTCGGCATGAAAGCCGACCATTGTTTTGCGCAGGCGGTCCTCGACGACGTCGAGGCATTTTGTACCGAGCTACGCCCGCTGGAAGAACTTTGCTACGTCGAGCGGCGCTACAATCCGGCGACCATTGACCTGGCCAAACGGCACAACGTGCTGGGTATTCCGGTTCCGGTAGAGTACGGCGGCCGGGGCGCCGACGCCGTGACCTACGCCCGGGCGCTGGCCCGCATCGGCCGCGAGGGCACCGGCGTCCGGACGTTTTTCTCAGGCCAAACGTCGATTGGCCAGTATCCCATTTTGCGATACGGCAACGAGGACCAGAAACGGCGTTATCTGACCCGCTCGTCGCGTGGGGAGTGCATTTTGGCTTTCGGCCTGACCGAGCCCGACGCCGGCAGCAATCCGCTGGAGATGACCAGCACCTATCGCCGCCAAGGCGACAGTTTCCTCGTCAGCGGCGTGAAGTATCTGATCTCCAACGGCAGCATTGCCGATGCGGTGGTGGCGTTTGCCTATCCCGAGGACAAGTCAGGTCGCGATCGACGCATGAGCGCGTTCATCGTCGACACGCAAGGGAGCACGTTC
>CAYWTU010000566.1:0-3644 GCA_964461275.1 uncultured Pirellulales bacterium
ATCGAATGAAGAAAATTCGCCCGTTGTTTTTGAACCTGGGCGTCGCGCTCGTCGCGGCGGCCCTGACCGGCTGTCCACGCCCGGCGGGTTATAGTCCCGAGCCGGACGAATCGTTGGTTCAACAGATCCGCTCCGGCGGCGGCGCCGTAGCCGCCGCCGACGCGGGTTCCACGGTCGCCACTGGCACGGGGTGGGGAACGCTCAAGGGTCAGTTCGTGTTCGACGGCAATCCGCCGTCGCTGAACAACCTGTCCACCGGCGGCAAGGACGCCGGCACCTGCGACGTGATGCCGATTCCCGATGAGAGCTTGGCGGTCGACTCGGGCTCGAAGGGCCTGGCGCACGTGGTGCTCTTTCCCCGCAAGGTATCGCGGATTCACGAATCGTTCGAGGCGACGGCCGGCGAAGAAGTGTTGTTCGACCAGAAGGCATGCGTCTTCCTAACGCACGTAACGCCGCTGCGGATCACGCAACCGCTGCGGATCAAGAACAGCGACCCGGTAGGGCACAACACCAATTTCAGCCCCAAACTTAGCCCGGCGTTCAACCAGGCGATTGGCTCCAACGATTCGGTGGTACATAAGTTCACCAAGGGCGAAAGCGAGCCGTTCTCGGTCACCTGCAACGTTCACCCTTGGATGAAGGCCTGGATCATTCCTCGCAGCGACCCCTACATCGCCGTCAGCGACAAGCAAGGCAATTTTCAACTGAACAACCTGCCGGCAGGCGAGGAACTGGAATTTCAGGTGTGGCACGAGCGGGCGCCCGGCGGTCTGGCCGCCAAGAGCGAATGGGCCAAGGGGCGATTCAAAATGAAAATTCCGGCCGACGGCGAGGCGAACCTGGAAGTCATCAAGGTCGCACCGGCGGCATTGGGGTTGTGATCGTCCGGCGGCGCCGGCGGGGCGGAATACAGCATACAAACGGAACCAAGATTTTGGCCCGGCACGCATCCCGGGTCGTCCTACGATGGTGTCATCGATGAACGAAGTTTGGCGAGCGACGCGGCGACCTGCGGGACTTGTCTTGTTGCTGCTGGCGGGCGGCGCCGTCGGCTGCGGCAAGAGCGATTCGGCGCGGTTTGTGCTGAATCGGGAAGGCAAGGATTTGAACGCGCTGGAGCCCGAGCAGCGCGCCGCGCTCAATCACATGACTACGGCGCTGGTGGCCGCGTTTGGCACGCCCGACAAGCCCTACGTCCTCCCCGAGTCGGGGCTCGACCTGCACAAAATCGAAATCGCCAGCGGCCCGTTCGCCAGCGATGAACAGGGCAAGCAGCGCGGTTTGTATCGTCAGCACTGTGCGCACTGCCACGGCGTCACCGGCGACGGGGCCGGTCCGACCGCTTTGTTCTTGAATCCATACCCCCGCGACTATCGCCGGGGGTTGTTCAAGTTCAAGAGCACCGAACGGGCGGCCCGCCCCACCACGGCCGACCTCAAGCGGGTGCTCTTGGATGGTGTGGCCGGAACGGCGATGCCCTCGTTCGCATTGTTGCCGGCCGAAGAAGTCGACGCTCTGGTTGAATATGTGAAATACCTGGCCATCCGCGGCGAAACGGAGCAATTCCTGTACGCGATGATGGTCGAAGAGGGTGAAGGCAACCCGCCAACGCGGGAATTCATCTTGGAACAGCTCACACCGGTGGCCGAGGCCTGGCAACAGGCCGAGTCGCAGGTGATCGCCGTTCCCGAGAAGCCGGCCGTGGACGTCGCGGCGGGCAAGAAGCTGTTCTTGGGTCCGGTGGCGCAGTGCGCCAAGTGTCACGGCCCATCTGGTCTCGGCGACGGCGGCGAAGAGTCGTTCGACGATTGGAACAAAGACAAGAAGCTGGAGACGGCTCACCTTTTCACGCTGCCCAAGCAGACCCTGCTACCGCGAAATCTGCGGCTGGGAATTTACCGCGGCGGCCGTCGGCCGGTGGACCTGTACCGGCGAATTTTTGCCGGCATCAACGGGGCCCCCATGCCCTCGGCGCCTCAGGGCGAACAGGGACTGAAGCCGGAGGACATCTGGCACATTGTCGATTACGTCCGATCGTTGCCGTATGAAAGCGACCCGTCGGCCGCGCCGGCTCCCGGCGCCGCCCAACACGCAGCATTGGGCCACGTGGCCCCGTAGGCCGGGCGCGTCGCCGATTGTGAATTGAAAGTCATACCAAAAAATCCGCAAGGAATTCGGCCGTGGGAAGATTGTGGACCATCTTGTTCCTGCTGGTGCCCATTCTGGGCATCGCGATGTTTGTCTGGGCGCCGGGCAACCAGCATTGGCTGCCCATCGACATTTCCGAACACGGCCATCGGATCGACAGCCTGTTCATGTTCATCCTGGTGCTCACGGGCGTGGTGTTCGCGATTACCGAGGTCATCCTGGTCTGGTTCATGTGGAAGTACGATGCGGCGCATAATGCGGCGCCGGTCAAGTTCACCCACGGCAGCCACAACCTGGAGCTGCTGTGGACGATTGTGCCGGCCTTTACCTTGATTTTCATTGCCTTCGTGCAGATGAGCGCCTGGGCCGACGTGAAGCTCAACCAGCCGGACGCACCGCCGATCGTGGAAGTGACCGCTCGGCAGTTCGAGTGGCGCATCAGGTACCCAGGCCCGGACGGCAAGTTCAACACGCCGGACGACATCCACCATCTGAATGACCTGCACCTTCCGGTGGACACCGACGTGGTGATCGATCTGAAAAGCATGGACGTGTTGCACGATTTCTTCCTGCCGCACTTGCGGGTCAAGCAGGACGCCGTGCCGGGCATGAAGATTCCAGTTTGGTTCCGCTCGAAGGAAATGGGGACGTACGACCTGGTGTGCGCCGAGTTGTGCGGCTGGGGGCATTACAAGATGAAGGGCCGCGTGACGTTCGAGAGTCGCGCGCAGTTCGACGCTTGGTTGGCCCAGTTGGCCGCCGAACAAGAGGCTACACAATGAGCACGACCGTCGCCGGTTCCCACGCCCACGATCACGCGCAAGCTCCAGCGGATGGAGTGGGGCATTTCATCCGCACCTATGTGTTCTCGTTGGACCACAAGGTGATTGGCATTCAGTTTTTGTTTTCCACGTTGCTGTGGTTCGTCGTGGGCGGACTGTTGGCGCTCGGCGTGCGCTGGCAGTTGGCCTGGCCTTGGTCCGAAATGCCCGTGGTGGGCAAGCTGTTGTTCACGGCGGAAGGCGGGCAAATCTCGCCCGAGTTCTACACGATGTTGTTCACCATGCACGCCACGGTGATGATCTTCTTCGTGATCATTCCGATCCTGGCGGGCGCCTTCGGCAACTTCCTGATTCCGCTGATGATCGGCGCCGACGACATGGCCTTCCCCACGCTGAACATGCTCAGCTACTGGTTCATGTGGCCGGCGTTCATCTGCATCGGTCTGTCATTTTTGTGGCCGCCGTACGGCGCCGGCGCGGGCTGGACCAGCTACCCGCCCCTCTCGGCTGTGCCTGAGGCCGCGCCGGGCAGCGCCTGGGCACAAACCATGTGGTTGCTCGGTATCACCTGCGTGGGCATTTCGTCGATGCTCGGCTCGGTGAATTACATGACCACGATCATTCAGATGCGAGCACCCGGCATGACCATGTTTCGCCTGCCGCTGACGATCTGGGCCATGTTCATCACCGCTATTTTACAGGCGTTCGCCC
>CAYWTU010000567.1:0-3643 GCA_964461275.1 uncultured Pirellulales bacterium
TGCGGGCCTTCGACCCGAAACTCGACGAACTGACGCTCATCCATGAGGACTTTGGCCGGCGAACCAATGCGGTGAAGCCGGAGGAAAGCCTGTTGCTGCTCAAGCCGCTCATGAAAGTCCCGCACGGTGGTGGCTTGATCGAGAACCCGCTCGGGCCGCCAGGCTTCTACATCGAAAACGTGTACGTGATGGCCGGAATCCCACGCGTGATGCAGCAGATGATCGATTCGCTGCAGATGGCCAACCAGGTATTGCGGCTCAAGCTGGAAGAAGTGGAGCAAGAGTCGCCGCCGTGATTTCGAAAGAATCCAACAAACCGCTCAACCGCACCGTACGGCGCCGTCCCGACCTGCGCCCGCACCCGCCAATATTACACAACGGCTATCCTTCGCCGGCCCACCACCCCAAGAGCAGTCCTAAACGGTTCAGGAAAATCACCGCCCCTATCAGCGCCGCCCCCAGCGAAGCAATCAACACCGCGGCGCTGGCGATGTCCAGTCCGTCGCGCAACGGTTCGCGATACTCGTCGGTCAGCCCGCGAACCGTTTCTTCGATGGCCGAGTTGAACATCTCCGCCACGAACACCGCAGTGACGCAACCGATCAAGATGCACCCCTCCAGAAGCGACACACCCAACGTCAGCGCGGCCGCCATGACCGCCGCCGCGGCAAAAACGTGTACGAAGAAACTGCTGTGCCCGCGAAAGCCGCGCTTCACGCCGCGAAAGGCGTGGCCGAATTTGCTCGACCAGGTGTTTGGTGTGTGCCGGTTGGGCGCGTGACGGCCAGCCGGCGCCGGGCATTCGGCATTCGCGCGCCGCAACTCGTTGGATGGCTGGGAAAGATTCATGCGTCCCTTTCCCACAGCCGCGCCGCAACGTCGGCCAGGCTGCCCACGGTCTCCGCCGGCGAGGGAAACGGCTCGCCGCCATCGTCACCGCCGCCGCGGCGCCGTCGCTGCGGGCCGGCGATCCAAAGGGCTCGCCAACCGCGTCGCCGCGCCGCGCGATAATCGTTGTCCAGGTCGTCGCCCACCAGCAAAATCTCTTCCCCACTCAGCGACAAATCTTGCTCGATGGCCGCGAAGAAGGCCCCCGCCGGCTTGCGATAACCAAGTTGCGACGAAACAAACAACCGGCAACGGTGCAACTCCGGCAGCCCGCGGCAGACATCGACCAGGCGATCGTCGAAATTCGACGCCACGGCAATTTCCCAACGCTCATCGCGCAGCCGCGCCCAAAGCGCCGCCGCCGCGGCATCGATCCGCCAGTGGGCCGCATCGCCAAAATGACGCCAAAGTCCTTCGTATGCCGCCGTCATGTCCGTCACATCATCCAACACTTCGCTCACAATCGCCCGCCACCGCGCCTCTTCGCGTGCGGCGCTCGTCCGCCCCAGTCCGTGCTCGGCGTCCCATTGCTCCTGACGGGCAAACGCCCGGTGAAATCGCGGCAGAATCTCCTCGTCCGTATACCGCGAGCCGAACCGCCGCCCCCAAATCCCGTACGCCGCCTGCACGCTCGGCTGGGCGTGGATCAACGTTCCTACGGCGTCAAACACCACCGCGCGAACGTCCGTGTAGGGCTGTCGGAGCACCGCACCAAGCTCAATTCACCAGGCGGCCAAAATCCAGATACAGCACCCAGGCCATCAGGCTCAGGATCAGGCAGAACCCGGCGTAATGAAACGCCAAGATGACCCGCTCGCTCGCCGGCTTTCCACGGAGCCCCTCCCACGTCAAAAACACCATGTGCCCGCCGTCGAGCAGTGGAATCGGCAAGAAGTTCACCACAGCCAGGTTGGCGCTCAACATGCAGATAAACAACAGCAGATCCGGCAGGCCACGCTTGGCCGAGTAGCCGGCGCCGCGGGCGATGGTGATCGGTCCGCCCAAAGCCTTGGCCGATATCTGGTTGGAAAGCATCCGCCGAATGACCATGTACACCTGCTTGACCGAGTCGACCATCTCACGATAACCCAGCTCCAGCGCTTCTCCCATGGTCGTCGCCCGGCGCGTGACCAGAAAAGCCTGGGTAATGAACCCGCGGTCCGGGTTGAACCAGTCGGCGGCCTCGACCATGCCAACTTGCGCCCTCCGGCCGTCGGACAGCGTGAGCTCAATTTTCGTGTCGGCCGGTGCGTTTTGCAGCCGCGAGCTAAACATCGGCCAGTTGCCGTGCTCTTCGCCAAACTCAATAACCAATCCGTCTGGCAGCAAATCGCCGTAGCGCTTCTTGGCCGACTCGCTGAACTCGAAGACCGCTTTCTCCACCTCGTCGCCTTCCCGAAGTCCCGCCGCCATCGCCGGACTGTCCGGCGCCACCGACTGCACCCGGTTGAGCACGCGCAGGGCCAGCCCCAGCGCCGGGACAGAAATCGGATGACCTTGGTCCTCCGCTGGCTCGAACCAGGGGGCGGCGCGAAGCGTCAGCGAAACCGCGACGGGCTGCGGCTGCGTTTCACGCGACAGCGTGAGTTGAATCGTCTCCCCGGCCTTGCGGCGCAGGCGGTCGGGAAGCGTCAACGGATCGCCCGGCGGGGCCCCGTCGATCTTCTCAATAAAATCGCCGGGTTGGATCCCCGCTTGGGCCGCCGGCGAATGGTCTTGTACCGCCACCACCTTGCCGGTGTTCATCACCAGGCCCACCGTGCGAAATGGCCGTGGGGCCACTTGCACCGTCAGCCGCTCATGGTCGGACTCGACCGTCGGCGAGCCAGCCGGTTTTGGCTGCGAAGGCTCGGCGGAAATGCTGCTGTCGTCCCCGGCCGGCGGGCGGGCAATGTCGACCGCCAGCGTCTTCTCCGGCGCGCGGGCCAAGGCGGCCATCAGCTCGGCGTACGTCTCGATCGGCTGCCCGTCGACCGCCACAATCTTGTCGCCCGACAGCAGCTTGGGCTCAGTCCGTGCGGCCGGGCTGTCGATTGCCGTCGGCGCCTCGGGCTGCAGCTTCGTGGTGCGGTCGTTGCTGATGCCGATTGTCGGCATCAGCCGCCCCGTCCGTTTGTCGGGAAACACACGGACCGAAAGGATCTCGTCCTGGCCGGGCCGTCGTATCTCCAAAGGCACGCCGCTTTTCATATCGCCCAGCGTGACGCCGGTTTGCAGGTCGCGAAACTGAGGATTATCACGGTTGTGGATGCGCACGATTTCATCCCCCACGTGCAAGTCCGAACGCCATGCCGCCTCGCCCGGCAAGACGTAACCAATGCGGCAAGGAATCTGCTCCACGCCCAACCGATAGGCCCAGGCCGCGGCAAACAGCGCAAAGAAGATGTTCATGATCACCCCTGCCGAGATGATCGCCATCCGCTGAGGCACGGTCTTCGCCAGGTAGCTGCGGGGGTCGTAATTCGGTGCGGCATCCGCCGCCACACCGGTCTCCTCAGGCGCCAGCTTGGCCCGTTCGGTTTCTTCGGCAATCCGGGTGGGGTTGTCGTCTTGCCCCAACATTTTTACGTACCCGCCGAACGGCAATATCCCAACGCCGTACTCGGTCTCGCCGTATTGAAACTTCAACAGCTTCAAACCGTAGATGTCGAAGCCCAAGTAGAACTTCTCACACTTCACGCCGCACCACTTGGCGACGGCAAAGTGTCCCAGTTCGTGAACGAAAATCACGGCCCCTAGCGCCAGCGCCGCATAC
>CAYWTU010000568.1:0-3636 GCA_964461275.1 uncultured Pirellulales bacterium
AATGTCATACGGCGGCACGCCGAGCGCATTCAAGTTCTCTTGCGCCAGATTCAGCGCCCGATTCTGCTTGGCCGTATCGGAACTTTCGATCAGGACCAGCGCCAATTGGTCGTTGATGTTGAACGCGTTGGGCTCCTGATTGCGGGCGTCGTTGAGCAATTGCTCGGCCTCGTCCAGTTCGTGCAAATAGCGGGCCACAATTCCCCGCAAGACTTTGGCCTCCACCGCGTCGGGATTCAATTGCAGCGCCCGTTCGGCGTGTGGTTTGGCCTCGGCGATCTGATTGGTGTTCACCATCCACTGCGCCACGTCCAATTGCACCCGGAAGTTATCAGGCGAGTTTTTGATCGCGCGCTTGGCCATGGTATCGGCGTACTTTCGGTCGCCGGCCTGCTCGCAAAGCTGCATCAGCAAGATGTCTGGAGTCGAGATGTCGGCGTTGAGCTTGGACGCCTTTTGAAATTCGACGTAAGCCGCCTTGCGGGCCGCGTCGTCCTTGGGGTTTTGGCGGAACAGGGCGGCGCCCAACCGCTGATGGGCGGCATGGCTGTCCGGATTGATCTTGATCCACTCCTCCATGTGCGAAATCGCCACGTCGAACTGTTCGCGCGCCTCGGCCACCGACGCCAATCCAGCTTGCACGCGCTCGTCCAGATTCTTCTTGCGGCTCGGATCGCCTTTGAAGTCGGCCATTCGTCGGCCCCCCTCTTCAAACAGCAATTTGGCCTCGGTGATCCGGCGTAAACCATACGCCATTTCGCCCAACAGCAAATACGCTTCCGGTTCCTCGGGGTGATTCTTGGTAAGTTGTTCGAGCTGATCCTGTGCCGCCGGCACCGATCCGCGCAACAAGAACGACTTGGCCATCAACACTCGCGCCGGAGGCCAGCGCGGATCCTTCTGCACGGCGTCTTCGAACAACTTCAGCGCCAGCGCTAAGTCCGGACTCTGCTTGTTGATTTCGTTGAGTGCGGCGTCCATTGCCTCGGTCGAACCAGGGTCTTTCTCTGCCGCCGTCGAGATCGCAAGGTCCTTAACGGTCAGCGGAGCGGCGCCCGCAGAAGCAGCGCCGATCACCGTTGCGGCCAACGCCAATGCGCAGCAAATGGCTTGAAGATTACAGCGCGACCAAGGGTCGCTGACCGACTCACAAAAGTTCTGCCGCATGGCAAAGTTTCCTTGACAACTCGGATGGCTCCGGCGGCGAAACAACCATACCCGTTGCCGCGCGGGCGGATCCCGTATAAGTGAACTCGAAGCACAAGCTCCCCAACTCTAGTTGAACCGCTAAACCCACCACTGGCAAGACTTTGTTTCCGATTGGGGGAACGCGATGTCTCGCCGACAAGTTCTGGGGGAGTTGAACCGTCACAACCAGACCAGATGTTTCAATTGGCGGGGCGGTCGTCGCAATCATGCTGTCGAAGTGCGGCCCTGGGCGGCGGTCCGATGCCCCTGCCGGGTGGATTCCGATGATGCAACGAGTGCCGCCACCTGGCCTTGCTTGGCTATTCCCGTTGACCAGCAGACAGGTTTTCACGTTTGGCGGTCGTCTTAACAGCGTGCTATAACTGGCCAGCCGCAGCGTTCACTTGCGGCCCGCGCAGGTGGTACTCCGCTATGAGTATGCGACGAAGTTGTTGTTTTGGTTTGTGGTTGGCGCTGACGTGCGCAGGCTCGCTGGCGCCCCGCGCTGCCGTAGCTGCACAGGTTGAAAGTGTCGACGATGTGGAGGTTGCACGTCAGGAGGCGGAACGCGCCTGGGTGGAACTCAACCAGTGGCTAGGCAGCGGCGTGAACGGCCGCGGTTGGCGGCGCTTCCTGCGTTCCTGCGAAATTGACGATCAGTGGAGTCTCCGCGACCGGGCCGACCTGCCGCGGCTGCAACGCCTTCGCGACCGATTGCACGAGCCGCAGCCGGGCCTCGAAGGGCCGCGATTCAGCCGCCTGCGTTCGGCCATCGATCGTTGGACCGGTGCTTTGGAACAACGCGGTTACGCCAGCGCCGTCGCGCGGGCGCGACAGATCAAGACCACCCCTCGACCGGCAACGGCCGACGACGTGCTCCTGGTGCGCAACGAACTGCAACAGGCGCTGCACGACCTGGACAATTATTTGGCGTTGTATGGTGAAAATGGCGCGCGCTGGCAGAAATTTTTGCAACACGAAGACCTCCGCGGTCAACTGAAGCCTGAGGCCAAAGCCGATTTGCGCTCGCTGCAGGCGACGCTCAACCGCTATACCAGCGGCGAGCCGGGGCTCGACGCGCCGCCCTTCGCCCGCGTGCGGCGGGCCTTGCAGCGTTTCGTGCCGCGGCTGCGGATACAGCAGGACGCCCAGTTTGCCGATCGATACGCCACACTGGTCGAAGGGCTGGCGAAACGGCTTGAGGCTTACGACGAGAGCCCGCAGAAAAAGGACCGCACCTTGCGCGAGGCGGCGCTCACCGTCGGCTGGCTCGAAGAGCACGAACAGGCCCCGGACCTGGTCGCCATGGTCCGCCAGCGCTATTCGCTCCCCAATCTGTACGTCCGCGTTTCGGAAGACCTGACGCGCGTCCTGATGCAGCAACAGGTCGACCGCTGCACGCCGATCGCTGACTGCGTTATGGGCACCAGCATCAGCGGCACGGGCAACTTGCACGGCACGCTCGACGTCGAGTTCGTCCCCAGCGTGCAGAACGCGATCATTCAGACGGCGTTCCACGGCACGATCGCCACCAACACCCACGGCGTCAACGGCCCGGCCCAGATCATGGCCGTAGGCCAGACGCAGATCAACGCCCACAGCCGGCTGTACCTGGACGCCGACGGACTGCGGTCCACCCAGACCACTTCACACGCCGACGTCAACACCACGATCACCGGCATTGGCTCGACGCTGCCAAGGCTGCGCGGGAGGATCGTCCGCCGCGTGGCGAGCAAACGCGCCGCCCAATCCAAGGGGCAGGCCGAGGCGATCGCCGGCCGACACGCCGAGACAAAGTTCAATGCCGAGATGGATCAGAATGTGCGCGAGCAGCTCAGCACCGCCAACGGCGCCATCCAGTCCAAGATGCGCGAGCCACTGGAGCGGCTGAGCCTATACCCTCGACTGCTCGATTTCCGCACTTCGCCCGACGAATTGATGGTGGCGGCGCTCGAGGCAGGCTCCGCTCAATTGGGCGCCCAAGATGCGCCGCCGGCGTTGACCGTGCCAGAATCCAGCCTGGCCCTGCGCGTTCACCAGTCGACCGTGTTCAACGTCTTCTCGACGCTGCTGCGCGACCGCTATCTGAATGAAGAGAAACTGCACTCGTTGGCCAACAAGACGATCGGCAAGATTCCCGACGAACTCAAGAACGACCCCGACCAGGGCGAATGGTCGATCACGTTCGATCCGGTCGAGCCGATGACCGTCGAGTTTGATGACGAGACGATGAAGATCACCGTCTTTGGCAAGGCCTACACATCGGAAGGTTCAACCTACGACGCGATGAACGTGGTGGGAATTTATCGTTTGGTTCCCGCCGAAAACGGCGGAATGAAGTTCAAACGCGACGGCGAATTGGACATCCTGCCGCCGGGCTTCGATCCGGCGAAGGACAAGCTGGCGCTGCGCCAGACGACGCTGCGGACCCTGCTCAAGCGGCGGTTC
>CAYWTU010000569.1:0-3625 GCA_964461275.1 uncultured Pirellulales bacterium
CGGCGCGAAGAGCAGTTTTTTCAGCTACAATCCACCCCAGGGCGTGAACGGTTACCTCGCACATCGATAGAGCTGGTGCGAACTTCACAGTAAAATGGGACTGCTGTAAGTGCAAGAAGGAGCGCGACCCAATCATAGTGACTCTCGATTGAGTGATTCTTGTAATTGGTGCAGCGTGTTCTTTTTCTAGAATCGCAACAGCTTGCGCCCTGCGCCCCATTGAGCAATGAGGTGGATCGGGATCGGCGACGTAGGTGTGCAGGGTGGCGGTAAGACATTGGGCACCGTGATGAGGTTGGCGATGGCACGTATACACGACGCAGGCTCACAGCCCCGCTGCTTCGTCCGTGGCGAGTTCGCTGGCGTTGGTCGTCGGCTTGGCGCCGTCGGTGTCACGAGGCGTCCACTGCGGTAGCGCAGGACATGGGTGAGACGAGACAAAAGCAAGCAGGTGGTAAGAAGATGTTGCGTATTCGCCAGTGGCCCGCCGCAGCGTTCTTGGCAGCGCTATTCATGATCGCGTGTTGAGTGATTGTCTGGAGTAACAGCGATGAACTGTCGTGGCGGATTGTGGAACCGGTTGCGGCATTTGGGCGTCCGTCACACGTGGCTCTTTCACCATGCTCCGAAAGTCTGCTGGTTTCTCGCCATACGAAAGTGCCAGAAGGTGGGTGGGCTGCCATTGTCGAGTGCTGGGATGTTACGAACCGACGATGCAAATGGTCGTATTTAGTAAAGGACAATGTTGCACAGCGCCAGCCTGTGCTCGCACAGTTTGTTGACGACGCAAGAGTTATGGTTGGCCTGGGACCTCGGCTTCACATTTTGGATGCATCCAGCGGATCTGTCCTGGACGATGCGACATTATCGTGGCCAGTCGTGCCGTTCCGAGGTGACGACGCACGCTTCAAGGTAGCGTCGGCTGGATTTCCATGGCGAGTGTCGGTCCTCGCAAGATCACTAATTGGCGACTGCATTGTCGTGGGATGTGATCGTCGTTCCATCAATATCCGAACGGACTTTAACACGTTTCCGACAACATTGGCAGCATTCTTTACTGACTCAATGAAGAGTCCGGTTGGCACCGATATGACGAGAAGCGTTGAGACTGCAGAGGTCATGACGCAATCGAAGCGTGTTGTGGTTGGAGAGTCAGTCGAGGGGACTGTGGTGGTCTCTGCGCTAGTCGCGACAGGTTCAGTCAGCATTTGGGATATCGAATCGGGCGAAGAAGTCCGTAACTGGGGGCCGTTGCGAGATCCTGTAATCTCTGTTGCCGTCAGTGAATCTCATGACCTAATAGCATTTGGGACCGGTCCATCGCGATATGATACATCGGGAGCAAGTGCGCCTTCATCGACAACCTACGGAGTGTTCCTGCTTTCGATGAAAGAGACGTCCTCGAAACCAATACCAGTTGGGAAGTCGTGCGGTCCGCAAACCGCCGTTGTTTTTTGCGGACGAGGCAATCTACTATTGTCGGGTGGGAATGATGGGACGATACGTTTGTGGGACGTATCGTCCAGAAGAGAACTGGGCTCGAACCGTCTTCACCGTTCTCTTGTTACGACGATTTGCACCTTGCCCGATGGAGAAGGCATAGCCTCAGCGTCTGACGATGGAGCGGTAATCGTTTGGAAACTGCGTTCGGCCTTCCCAAACGTAACTCTTGTCGCCCCTACCGAAAAACCAATTCAAGGGATGCGTACTGGACCAAGCGAGGGGGAGAACCTGGGACGGGAGGAGCCATGAGCACCGACTACACAAACGAATCGAGCCGCGCGGGCGATTTTCGCGAGGAATGTCCGCGAGTGCGCAGCATGAACGTAAGCGCTCAGCTTACCCAGGTGGCTTCTGGGCGGCGCGGGCTTGGGCCAGGGCGCGGCGCTTTTCGCGGCGGGACCGCTTGGCAGAGGCGCGGCGGTCGCGTTCGTGCTGGCGATAGCTGCGGATCGCCTCGGGGTGTGATTTCGCCCACACGTCGGGCAACAGCGGCGTGAGCTCGTCGTCGGTCGGCAGCGTCCGCCACTTCGACCCGCGCTGTTCAGCGCTCGCCGATGCGAGCGCGTCGTCCAGCGGCGGCGCATCGCCACCGCGGAGTTGATCGCTGCAGACGCCACCGCGATCCCTCAGCACCGTCAGCCGCTCCAGCACATCGCGCAGGTAGGCCCACACGTCGAGGTCGTGCCGTGCGGCGCTCGACACCAGCGTGTACAACACGGCCGCGCGTGGACCCGCCTGGGGACTGCCTACGAACAGCCAGTTGTTCCTGCCGATCGTCAGCGCCCGCAGGTCGCGCTCGACGGCGTTGTTGTCGATCGGCACGCGGCCATCGTCGGGGCAGCAGAAAAAGGGACACTACTGATTTTTCGGTCGGCCGGGGCCTCGCAGCGTGTTGCCCAGACCCAGGCGGGCGGCGGTCGCCTGCATCCACTCGGCGGCGCCCAGCGGTCGACCCTTTTGTATGCACTCGCGCAATTGCTCGACGGCCTCGCGCGGCATGCTTAGATTGACGCGTGCGACCCAATCCGCCGGCCGCCGAACGGGCCGGCTGCTGGCGAATCCGTTTGCGTCATTGCCACGGGCCGACGCCAAGGCGAACCCCAGCCGGCAGCGACGCTCGATGACCGAGGCCGAACTAACCGCGTTGCTCGACGTGGCCCGCCTTCGACCCGTGCAAGAGGCGCTGACCGTCCGCAGGGGCAAGCGAAAGGGTGAGGCCGTGGCGAACGTCGGGCCCGAAGCGCGTGAACGACTGGACCGCCTGGGCCGAGAGCGGGCGCTGATTTACAAGACGTTGGTTCTGACCGGACTACGAAAGGGCGAGCTTGCTTCATTGACCGTCGGGCAATTGCACCTCGACGGTCCGGCGCCCTTTGCCGAGTTGCACGCCGCGGACGAAAAGAACCGGCAGGGTTCCCAGATTGCCTTGCGCTCCGATCTGGCCGCCGACCTGCGGGCCTGGGTTGTCGAATTGCAGCAGCGCCACGAAGCCGCACAGGACGCCAGAGGTGCCGTGAGCCTTTCGATAGACGCCGCCAAGCGGCAGCAACAAGCGGCCAAGCTACCGGCCTGTACGCCGCTGTTCAACGTGCCGAGCGGCCTGATTCGGATTTTGGACCGCGATCTAGCGGCGGCAGGCATCGCCAAACGAGACGACCGCGGCCGCACGCTCGACGTTCACGCCTTGCGCCACACCTTCGGCGCGTTGCTGTCCAAGGGAGGCGTGGCGCCCCGCACGGCCCAAGCTGCGATGCGGCATTCGAGCATCGACCTGACCATGAACGTGTACACCGATCCGCGGCTGTTGGACGTTCACGGGGCCCTCGATTCGCTTCCTTCGCTGCCGATTGGTGGTGAACATCCAAATAGCAGAGAGCACTTAAGGGCAACGGGCACCAACGACTTACGGCAAAGTCCGTTTGCACCAACTGCTGACAAACCGGGTCAAAATCGGTCCGCTGCTGTCAAAACGGCAGGCGGCGCGGCCAGCAATTCGGACCCGCGCCGCGCTGACGCAAACCCTTGCAGCGTCAACGAAAAAGGCCCGCTGACAACTGCTGTCAACGGGCCTTGGCGAGTGGAGCGGAAGGGAGTCGAACCCTCGACCTCTGCATTGCGAACG
>CAYWTU010000570.1:0-3621 GCA_964461275.1 uncultured Pirellulales bacterium
CCATCGGCGACGTCGATTCTGCCCGCAGCCTGCCGGTGCAACCTGCCGACTTTTGGGACTTTCGAGGCTTGGCGGCGTTGGGAGCCGAGATGCTCGGGGCCGGTGGTGTGAAGAACCTGTCACCCCGCGCGGGAGAAGAAACATTCTGGCTCCGCGGAATCGAGGGGGTCCGCCGTTGGCGCGAACTTGCCGCCGCGCCGCAACCGTTGACCCACGTCTTGCCGAAAGCCGGCTATGCCGTTGCCAGGTCGGGGCCCGAAACCAACGCCGATTGGCTTTGCTTCGACGCCGGCCCCATAGCCGATGGCCTTTTTTCCGACGACACGCCGTCCGTGGCGCACGGCCATTTGGACCTCTTGCAGGTGTTGTACTGCGCCCAAGGAAAACCGGTGCTGGTCGACGGGGGTATGCCCCATTATTACGGCGACGCGCACGCGCTCGAGTTCTTCCGCGGCGTTGCCGGTCACAATACGCTTTCGGTCGAGGGCGCGCCGCTGGCGCTGCCGGCCGGGCGACTGGGTTGGCACAGCGTGCGCGACGATGCGCGGCTGCGAGCGCGACTGGCGGATGACGCCTGGCTGTGTCAGGGCGCATTGCAATTGACGTCCGACGTGGCCGTTGAGCGCAACGTGTTTGCCTCGCCGGGAAACGGACTGTGGATCGCCGACGTGGTGAAGACCGGCCGACCCCGGCGCGTCGAGTGGGTTTGGAACTTGATGCCGCAGGTGGAAATATCGAGCCTTTGCGTCGACGAGAATCGCGCGTCGCTGTCGTATACGGGAGGCGCCTGGGAAGCTTGCGCGACAAGCGACTGCATAACGGTTCGGCTCGATCAGCCGTCCGACGCAGGCCCCGCCGGTTGGGTCTGTCCGGAATACGGGGCCAAGGCGCCGGCCTGTCGCGTGGTGGTCAGCGCAGTGGCCGACGGCGAGCTGGTCGTTCTGACGTCGCTGCGTTACGGCCGCAGTAGCGTCGTGTTCCAGCGCCAGGGGATATTGCTGACCGACGCCGAATACTCCTGCCAGCACGCCGCGACCGAGTGCAACGGCACAATGGCGTGGCAATGCGAGACGCCCGCCGGAAGCGAGATTTACTTGGTCCAGGACGATTCGCCGGGCGACGGCTGGTCGCGGCTGAATGGAGCGGGCGATTGGTCGGTTTGGCGCATGGCGGTTGCGGCGAACGCTGCCGATGTTGACCTACGGTGAACAAGACGCTTGTCGAGATCGCCGGATTTCCTCCCCCCATGGGCTCGTGGTCGCTGCGGATCGAATTTGTGGCCGAGCGCTGGCGAAAAATGGGGGGGCAGTGCGTGCTGATGAACATCGGCGCCAGCCGCACCTTGAACAACCCCAAGTATCTCAACGTTGGCGGGCCGCTCGACTATTGTTGGCGCGTTCTGAGGGCCGTGTTGGCCGGCAGCACGCTGCACACCCATACCAACGCCAAGGGGATCAAGGGAAACCTGTTGGCGCTGGCGGCGCAGCTCATGGCTTTGCCGCTGGGGCGACAGTGCGTGTTGACGTTTCACGCCGGGGCCCGACAGGAATACTTTCCCAAGACGGGGCGGTGGGTTTTGGACCGGCTGATGTGGCTGGTGTTTCGTACGCCGCGGGCTGTGATCTGCAACAGCCAGACGGTCAAGGACTTGATTGTGCGCGATTACGGAGTCGACCCCGCACGCATCCACCCGATTCCCGCCTTCTGCCGCGAGTACATGCTTACAGAGGTGGGAGAGCTGGGCCCGCAGGCGGCGGCGTTCGCCCAGGCGCATCGGCCGCTCTTGGTTTCGTATGTGTACTTCTTTCACGAAGAGTTCACGCCCGACTTGCTGTTTCAGGTGGTGGCCCGCCTGCGGCAGGAGTTCCCCGCCTTGGGCCTGATCCTGATGGGCTCGCACCAGTACCTGGAAAACTACCAGTCGGCCCTGGACCGGTCGGGGGCCAAAGAACATATTCTGCTGACCGGCAACCTGCCACGGGGCGAGTTTCTGGGGGTGCTCAAGGGCGGAGCGCTGTACTTGCGCACGCCCCTGGGCGACGGCGTCTGCTCTTCGGTGCTGGAGTCGTTGGCCTTGGGCACGCCGGTGGTGGCCAGCGACAACGGCACGCGCCCGCCCAGTTGCGTGCTCTACGCAGGCGGCAACCTGGACGACATGGCGGCCAAGGTGCGCCACGTGTTGCTCAATCGCGATGCCACCGCGGCCGCCATCGTCAAACCCGATGAAACCGACACGCTGCAGCAAGAGATCGACGTGCTTCTGGCGGCGTCGTGAAGAGAATCTCACCCAATAGGATCAGAGCAACTTGAAACAAGTTTTCATGCGTAAGAATCCGCTCTCGCGGGCCGACATTTCGGCCGAGGAAGTGCCCGTGCCGCGCTGCGGCGCCAGTCACGTCCTCTTGGCCAATCGCTATTCGCTGATCAGCGCAGGCACGGAAACAGCCAGCGTCAAGCGGAACATGAAGGACATGGTGGTCAAGGCCATGTCCGATCCGCAGCTCCGCGAGAGCGTCAAAGACATGCTGCTCAAGGACGGCCTGACAAAAACCTACGACCGCGTCCACTACGAAACGCACAAGTGGACTCCCATGGGCTACAGCGGGGCGGGCGTGGCAATCGAAATCGGCCAGCAGATTGACGGCATCCAGCAAGGCGACTTGGTGGCCTATGGCGGCGAAGGGCACGCCGAATATATCCGCGCCAGCAAAAACCTGGCGGTCCGCGTGCCTGAGGGCGTGACGGCTCGCGAGGCGTCGTTCATCGCCCTGGGCAGCATTGCCATCCAAGGCGTGCGCCGGGCGGAGATTCAGGTGGGCGACGTGGTGGCCGTCTTGGGGCTAGGGCTCGTCGGCCAATTGGTGAGCCAGATGGCGCAGGCGGCCGGGGGGCGCGTGATCGGCGTCGATCTGATGGCGTCGCGGTGCGAATTGGCCAAGTCGCTGGGAGCAGAACATGTGTTGGCTGCGGGACCAGCCGTTCCACAGGAGATTGTTCGCTACACGGGTGGCATCGGGGCCGACCGGGTGCTCGTGTGCGCCGCCACCGCCAGCAGCGCGGTGGTGGAACAGGCGGTGGCCGCCTGTCGCGACCGCGCTCGGATCACCGTGGTCGGAATGGTAGGCATGGACATCCCACAGGAGCCGTTCTATCGCAAGGAACTCGATTTCGTCATCTCGCGCTCTTACGGTCCGGGTCGCTACGACCCGCAATACGAACAGCACGGCCTGGACTACCCCATCAGTTATGTTCGTTGGACCGAGCGTCGCAACATGCAGGAGTTCTTGCGGTTGGTACAAACCGGCCGGGTGAAGGTCGCCCCGCTCATCACGCACGAATTTCCGCTGTCGCAAGCGGCCCAGGCCTACGAGATGCTGGCCGAACGGCCCGGTGAGTGTTTGGGCATTGTGCTGAAGTACGACGATTCGCCGGCGCCGCCTCAGCGGCGCGTGGCCATTGCCACGTCCGCCACGGTCGCCAAGACGGCGGGCGCCGCGGGCGTGGCGGTGGTGGGGTGCGGCTCGTTCGCCCGTCAGTTCCACTTGCCCAACCTCAAGGCCAGCCGCGATCTGGAGTTGCGGGCGATGGTCGCTTCGACCGGACAAAGCGCCAAGGAAATGG
>CAYWTU010000571.1:0-3620 GCA_964461275.1 uncultured Pirellulales bacterium
GACAGGCCCTGACTCGCCCAGACATAGCCCGCTTGGCAAGCGAAAAACGACTCGCCCCAAACCACGAAAATCAGGTCCAGCGCAATAAAAAACCCTTTGCAGGCGGGGCAGGAACCTGCAAAGGGCCGATGTGCGAGAGTTGCCCCTCACACGTCAGTCATTATGATCGGCTGGAACAAAAAGCCTAGCAACCGGACGCGGTTTTTCGCTATTTTGCGGCACCCCGCCACCTTGCGGAAAAAAACCCTCGCATTCAAGGGAAAAGCCTGCCAAGCGTCTTCCGCAGCGTGGGGCTCCCGTCAGCCGGTGGGCCCACCTTGGAGGGTATACAATGGCCTGCCTAAGAGAATTCCCCTTATCCTGGCTATTTTGCCCCACACAGCTTCGAGAGAACCACGCGCTCGTATGAAGTTCGATTTGGTTCAAACCCTTGCCGAGTTGGTCTCGATTCCCAGCGTCAACCCCATGGGGCGGTCGCTTCAGGGGCCCGAGTTTTACGAATATCGCGTGACCGATTATCTCGAACGGCTGTTCGGCGAACTGGGCCTGCCGTGCGAGCGGCAAACCATCGAGCCGCGGCGGGACAATATCGTGGCCCGCTTGGACGGCGCGTTGGCGCCCGAGCAAGGCGGTGCGGTCTTGCTGTTCGAGGCCCATCAGGACACCGTGCCGGTGGACGGCATGACGATCGACCCTTGGAAGCCGGTGATCGGCGACGGACGAATCACCGGCCGCGGCGCGTGCGACATTAAGGGAGGCATGACGGCGATGCTGGGGGCGGTGGCGCGGCTGGCCAGGGAGCGACCCGCGCGGATGCCCACCGTGCTCATGGCCTGCACGGTGAACGAAGAACACGGCTACAGCGGCGCCTTGGGGCTGACGAGGATGTGGCATCCAGGCGGTTCAGCGATTTTTCCGCGCCCGCCGCACGCGGCAGTCATCGCGGAACCGACGAAACTCGACGTGGTGGTGGCCCACAAGGGAGCGGTTCGCTGGCGGTGTCATACGCGCGGCCGGGCCGCCCACAGTTCCCAGCCTCAACTGGGGGTGAACGCGGCGTTTCGCATGGCCCGCGTCCTGTTGGCGTTGGAGGAATATCAACGGGAAGTCTGCCCCACTTTGGGCAAGCACCCGCGCTGCGGTGGCGTGACGCTAAGCGTGGGCACCATCAGCGGTGGCATCAGCGTCAATACGGTTCCGGAACAATGCACGATCGAGATCGACCGCCGCTTGCTGCCCGGCGAGAGCAACGCCGAGGCGTACGATCACGTCGTACAATTCGTACGAAAATCTCCCGGAATCGACTTCGACGTGATCCACGATCCGCCATTCATGTGGGGCGCCACGCTCTCGGACGCGCACAATCAGACGCTGGCGGAAAACTTGCGCCGCTCGGCTGAGGCGGTTCACCCGCAGTGCCAACTTGTCGGGGTGCCGTTTGGGACCGATGCGGCCGCGATTTCCGGTTCGGGCGTGCCTTGCGTAGTGTTCGGGCCGGGGTCGATCGACCAAGCGCACACCGCCGACGAATGGCTGGAGATCGACCAGCTCGAGCGGGCGAGCGAGGCGCTGTACCAGTTTGCCCGAGGATTTGGGGGCTAATGTCATTCCCTATCACGTCAACTCCAGCGTTCCCCACAGGCTCGGATCCTCGCGGTAGGGGAACCCCACTGGGCAACTCCACGTTTGCACACCTAATTCGTCGTCGCGCACGGCATAGGTGAAGCCCAGCCGCGGGTTCTCCTCGGGATCGAAGCCGGTCAGTGCCGCGGCCTGTACGAACCCTTCAAGCAAGTAGCCGTTAATTCGCTTCTCGCTGCGGACCCAAAGGTTCTGCGGCTGGGCCCGGACCGCGTTCTCCTTGGCCCGGTTGATGAAGAACTGCAAGGCCAGCGGCTCTTCGCGCTTGCGCCCGCCGCCGCACGGCAGGAACACAAAGTGGTGACAGAATCGGGTAGCGCGGTGAACGTTGTGCGTATCGCGAGTATCGATCCAAAGCTCGAACCCCTCGCTGTCCAGTGGCCGGTCTTCGTCGGCGCGCGGCGGGCGCCGCTTGCCCTGTACCTGCACCGAAAAACCCAGCCCGGCGTGGCACCAGGCCATCCGCACCTCGGCCAACGTTCGCTGGCCGTCCAACTCCGACGGCGCCAACAATCGGAACGACTCGCCCAGTTTCAGCCCCCCGGACTCGAATGTGGCTGGCTTCAGCGCAGCGAGAGGTTCGTGGCGCAGGCAGGCCTGCGACCAGCGAAACAAGAACCGGGGGGGAAGCAGCGAATCGGACATAACGGCCAAGGGCGGGCAAAATGGGCTTCGGGCGCCTCGTAGCTTCGCCGAACCGGGCCACGAGGGGAAGGGGCCGCCCGCGCTGGTGACTCCCGAATTGGGTCGGTGGCGTGACCGCTATTTCCACGCGCCGCTGCGGCGGGCGAGCACGACACTGGTATGCCGACACGAGCGGGGAAGTGCCTCGGCCGGAATCGCCTGCCAACCTTGATTGCTCAGGTTTTCCGTCACGCGCTGGATCGCCTCGGGACTGAGGTCCTTGTTGGACAGCGCCACCAAGTCGGGCTGTTGGGCCCCGATCCAGTCGTTCCAATCCGGAACACCCTGGCCGAGTTGCGGCAGAATCTGAAAATTCGCCTGGGCGTAGTACTCCATCATCTTGAGCCGCGGTGTGCCGACCACGCGCTGGCCCGGCCCCAGGTGTTCGACCACCCAATGCCCTAGCTCCGCTTTGGCCTGTCGGCCGACGTCTTGTGGCAGCGCAGCGGCGTAACACCAGCCCGACGCCACGAGCGCCGCCAACGAAACAGAAAGCGAGAGCGCAGGCCGCCACGGCAACCATTGGGCCAGGTTACACAACCCGGCCGCCGTCCAGGGGCTGAGTGTCAACACCACCAGCAGCCAATAGCGACTGCTTGTCAGGTGCGCCTCGGCAAGGTGAATCCAAATCGCCGCCGAGGCCGCGCCGGTCACCGCCAACAGCGGCGCCTGTCGCCAATCGAAGGCCTGCCGCCAGTTCCAGGCGATCCCCAGTGCCGTCAACGCCAGGTAGATCGGCGTCAGACCGCGAACCAACGCCCGGAAATAGACCCCAGCGGCATGCCGCCGCGTAAATCGGTCGGCTGACTCCGCGGTCACTGTCATGGGCGGCAAGATTGGCGCACGAACCGGTACGGCCGTTGGAGGTTCAACCGCCGGCGTGGCCGAAGCCAGCTCGTCCGGACCAATGGTGACTTGTGCAACGACGTTGCCTGCCGATGGAGTCGGCTGCGGCTCGGGGCTGACGTCTCTGACCGGCACAGGACTGGAATCGATTGCCGGTGATGAAGGATTCGGCGTCGTTTCGACGACGGCCACTTCAGGCGCCGAAGCGGCTGTCGCCGTCGCCGGTTCGTTGTTGTTGTCGCCCGGCTCCTCGAGCCAAGAGCTGACGTACAACAGGCGATGCAGGCTCGTGCCCCATTCGATCGGTTGCGCGCCGCCATGCACGGCCAAATTGATGGGCGCCACTACGGCCGGGTAGGCGGCCAGCATCAGCGCCAACCCCAGCGCCGGTCGCATTCGCGATCCGCCGGTCAGCACTTTTCCCATCCACCAGGCGGCCAGCGGAAGCG
>CAYWTU010000572.1:0-3620 GCA_964461275.1 uncultured Pirellulales bacterium
GCGCCAGGCCTCCCGCTTGCGTGAGCAGGAAGGACTGCGGAGAAAGCAGGGCCACGGCGAATGCGGCGTCCCGCGGCTGGACAGCCGATTTGGCCGCAAGTTAGAATTAAGTGACCCATCGGTCGCTTAATTCCCCGCCCCCCAGGCCGCCGCCCCTCATGCCCCGCATTGGCGTTCGAAAAGCTGGCCGCCCGGCCAATCCCTCGCTGCAAGCCGCCCGGCGTCGCCAGATTCTTGACGCCGCGGTCGAGCTGTTCGCTCGGCAGGGCTATAGCGATACGGAACTGGACGCCGTGGCCCTTAAGGCGGGCCTGGCCAAGGGGACGATCTACCGCTACTACCGCAGCAAGACGGCGCTCTTCTTGGCTACGGTCGACGACGGCATGCAACGTCTGCTGGCCAGCATCGACGCCGCCCGACCCGCGCTGGGAGACGGCGTGGCGGTGCTCACCACGGCCATTCGCGCCTATCTGACGTTCTTCGACGCACACCCAGGCTACGTAGAACTGTTCATGCAAGAGCGGGCTCAGTTTCGCGACCGCAAACAACCTACTTACTTCGTCCACCGCCGGCGGAACATCGAACCGTGGCGAAAGCTGGTGAGGCAGCTCATCGCGGCCGGCCGCATCCGCAAGATGCCGGTCGACCGCGTGCTGAACGTTATCGGCGATCTGTTGTACGGCGCCATGTTCACGCGACGATTCGACGTCCGCAAGCAGTCCATCGACCAACAACTGACGGACATCTTGGACGTGGTGTTCAACGGGCTGCTGTGTCCCGACGCCCGCGATCCCGAGATGAGGGCACGGCGAAAACTACCTCTGGCCCGCAGGCCATCGGCGTAAAGACCAGCCAGCGCGCATCCGCACCCGCACAATCATCTCCAAAACGGCTCAACACCCACCATGACGCTTCACGCACGTAATCGACTTTTGGCCTCGCCGGCGACAACGCTGGCGCTAGCCTATTGTCTGCTCGGTTGTTGTCTGCTCGGTTGCAGTCGGTCCGCCCCGCAACCCGCAGCCAACTTGGCGCCGGCCAATAATGTGCCCGAACCTACCGTGATCACGCTCGCGCCGGTTGAGCGCCAACCGGTGCAACGGATGGTCCGCACGGTCGGCACGCTGCACGGTTTCGAAGAAGTCACCTTGACGCCCAAGGTGGAAGGTCGCGTGCGGCGGGTCTATTACGAAGCCGGGCAGCGGGTCCGGCCAGGCGAGCTGCTGCTGGAAATCGACCCCACCGATTTCGAACTGTTCGTGCGAGAAGCGCAGCAGGCGTTGGAGTTGGAACTTGCCCGGCTGGGGGTTGAGCAGCTCCCGCCCGACTCCTTCGACGTGCATACGCTCCCCAGCGTGGAGCGGGCCAAGCTGCTGTTGGACAGCGCGGCTCGCCGCCGAAACCGCGCCGAACAACTTCGGGCCCGCGACGTGACTACCGAGGAACAGTGGGACGCGGCCCTGACGGAACACAACGTGGCCGAGGCCAATTTACGGCAGGCCCTGCACGAGGCCCGCGCCACCATGGCCGCGGCTCGACACCGGGCGGCCACCTTGGCCATGGCCCAGCAGCGGCTGGCCGACTCCAAAATCACCGCCCCGGCCTTTCCCACGCTCGGCGGCGAGCTGCCTGATCAGGCCGATTACGTGATTGCAGAGCGAATGGTCTCCGAGGGCGAAATGGTGCGGGCATTTCCCTCAACACCCGTTCTCAAGTTGGTCATGGATCAGCCTTTAAAGCTGATCGGCCCGGCCGCCGAACGCTATATGGGCGAGGTGGCCGTCGGCCAACCGGTCAAGCTACGGGTCGACGCCTACGGCGATGAGCTCTTCGACGGCGTCTTGACGCGCGTCAACCCCACGGTCGATCCGGCTACGCGAACGTTTCAGTGGGAGGCCCGTGTCGACAATTCTCAGCATCGCCTCAAGGCCGGAGGGTTCGCCAAGGTCGGCGTATTCACCCGCACCGATCCGGCGGCGCTGACCGTGCCGATCGAGGCGATCGTCTCATTCGCCGGCGTCAACAAGGTGTTTGTGGTCGAGCACGACACCGCCCGGGCCGTCGAAGTGCAGCAGGGGGTCCGCGGCCGCGGATGGGTCGAAGTCACCGGCGCGCTCCAAGAGGGGCAGCGCGTGGTGACCAGCGGGCACTCGCGATTGGTCGACGGAGCGCCGGTGCGCGAGCGACAGCCCGAGGGACATCAGGTGGCGGAGCGCGTTCGATGAGCATCTGGGACGTCTGTATCCGCCGCCCGGTTTTCACGTGCATGTTGGTCTCGGCGCCGCTGGTGTTGGGGCTGGCGTCGTACGGCCGGCTGGGGGTCGATCTGTTTCCCAACGTGGACTTACCCGTCGTTGTCATCACGACCACGCTGATGGGCGCCAGCGTCGAGGAAATGGAGACCGGCGTAACCAAGCCTATCGAGGAAACCGTCAACACCGTCTCGGGCATCGACGAGCTGCGCTCGACAACCAAGGAAGGCTACTCGCAGGTGGTCGTGCAGTTCGTACTGCAGAAGGACGGCGACATTGCCGCCCAAGAAATCCGCGACAAGATCTCGTCGATGTTGCGCCTGCTTCCCGCTGGAGCCGATGCGCCAATCATCGACAAATTCAGCATCGACGCGGCTCCCGTCATGACCATCGCCGTCTCAGGACGTCGCGACCTTCGTGAAATCACCCAAATCGCCAAGAAACAAATCAAAGAGGTCTTGGAAACCGTGCACGGAGTGGGGGCGGTGACGCTCGTCGGCGGACGCCAGCGGGCGGTCAACGTCATCGTCGATGCCGGCAGTCTGACCGGCTACGTGCTCTCGATCGAGGACGTCCGTCAGGCGCTCTTGCGGCAGAACATTGAATTGCCCGGCGGCCGCATCGATCAGGGGCCCCAGGAAACGGTGCTCCGCACCATGGGGCGACTGGAAAAGCTGGAGGATTTCCTCGATCTGATCGTTGCCACGCGCAACGGCTACCCCATTCGCATTCGCGATCTGGGCCGCGTGGAAGACGCCTCCGAAGAGCCCCGCGGCTTGAGTCGCTTGGATGGCGACCCCGCGGTCAGCCTCATCGTCCAGAAACAGTCGGGCGCCAACACGGTCGAAGTGGTGGACTCGGTCAAGGCCCGCTTGGCCACGCTCACGCCAACGCTGCCGACCGACATCTTGACCAACGTCATCCGTGATCAATCGCGGTTTATCAAGTCGTCGATCGAGGAGGTCAAATTCCACCTGGTCCTGGCCGCCGCATTGGTGAGCCTGACCATTTTGCTGTTCATCCGCGATTGGCGAACCACGGTCATCGCCGCCCTGTCGATTCCCACCTCCATTATCGCCACCTTCGCGTTCATGGATTGGATGGGGTTCACGCTCAACAACATCACCATGCTGGCGCTGATTCTGGCGGTGGGAATCGTGATCGACGACGCCGTCGTGGTCCACGAAAACATCTTCCGCCACATGGAGGAGTACGGCCGTTCGGCTCGCGAGGCAGCCGGCACGGCCACCCGCGAGATCGCCTTGGCGGTCATCGCCACTACCTTGTCGCTGCTCGTGATTTTCGTGCCCGTCGCCTTCATGTCCGGACGCGTCGGCCGGTTCTTCAACTGCTTTGGCTTTGTGGTCG
>CAYWTU010000573.1:0-3607 GCA_964461275.1 uncultured Pirellulales bacterium
GAAAGCGGCGGCTTGCAAGCGGCGGACTACTTGACCGCCACCTCGCGGGGCTGCGGCCGTTGGGCCTGATGCGGATGGTTCGGACCGGCGTACACCTTGAGTTTGGAAAGCATCTTGGTGGCCAATTTGTTCTTGGGGAGCATTCGCCGCACTGCCTCGCTGAGAATCTGCTCGGGGTGCTTGGCTAGCCGCTGGGCAGCCGATTCGGAACGCAGGCCTGGCCACCCGGTGTTCCAGGTATACCGTTTCTGCTCCCATTTGTTGCCGGTAAAGACCACCTTGTCGGCGTTGACCACGACGACAAAATCGCCGGTGTCCACGTGCGGCGTGTAGGTGGGGCGGTGCTTGCCCATCAGGATCATGGCAATGTCACTGGCCAATCGGCCGACCACCTTGTTCGAGGCATCCACGAGCCACCATTTCTGCTCGATTTCGCCGGCCTTGGCCATGTATGTTTGCGTCGACATCTCTCACCCGTCCAGCGTTAAGGCGGCCCCTGCGGGGCGCGCAGCGTTGCCACTTCCCCAATACATGGTTTCTCGGGCCAAAGTCGCCCGGCCCAAAACTTGCGGCAGCAGGGAAACGGGTAATCTACACGCCGTCATGCCGACCGACAAGGGAGGTAAATGCATCCCCACGAGGGGGACGGCTGCCGGATTGAGCTTGCCCAGGGCCCCGAAAATCGGCAGTCTAGCCGCACCTAGCACCGACCTTAGCGATTTGGCGCACCCAATCCATTGACCATTCGGACTCGACCATGGCCCCGCCTGCCGAATTGGTTGCGCAGTTGGCCGAGTTGCGGCTGGCCACGCCGATCCAAGCGGCACGCGTCGCCCGGCAGGCGCAGCGCCTGTGCCGCGGCCTGCCGCTTTTGGACCACGCTTGGGTTGAGGCTCTCGTGCAATCGGGACGTCTTACGCCGTTTCAGGGTGCGGAAATACACGCGGGCCGCGGCAGGCAGCTTCTAGTCGGCGACTGGCTGTTGGAGCGCCCGTTGACGCCGACAGGTTTTGCACATGTGTATCTGGCGCGGCGCCGCAGCGACCACACCCGCGCACGACTGGTGCTGGCCCCGTGTCCCCCGGCGCTGCGTCCGCGTGTTTTGGAACAACTCAAGCTTCTAGCCGCCGCCGCGAATCTCAATGGGTTCCCTCGACTCCTGGAGGCCGGCGCCGACGTTCGCGGCGTCTGGTCCGCGTGGACGGTGACGGGGGGCACTTCATTAGCAACGCTGTTGCAGCGACATGGGCGATTGCCCATCGAGGCGGCCTCGGAATTGGCCCGACAGTTGGCGGCCCAGTTAGCTCGTCTGGAACAAGCGGGCCGAATTCACGGCGACCTCCGCGCAACGCATGTGTTGATTGCCAAGACCGGTGCGGTGCAGCTCGTGGACGCCGGGCTGCGACCCGCCGTGCGACCCGTGGAAAGCCTGACCGACCCCAACCTGTCGTCCCTCCCCATGGAATACCTCGATGGACTTGCGCCCGAGCGGGCGGCGCTTGGCTCGCAGCCGACTGTAGCCAGCGACCTGTTTGCCTACGGTTGCCTGTGCTGGCAAGCGGTGTGCGGTCGCACGCCGACGCCGCCTGCGCCCAACGCCGTCGAACGACTCGCCCGAATCGCGGGCCACATTATTCCAGATATTCGCAGGATGGCGCCTGACGCGCCGCCCGCGTTGGTTGAAGCAATCCGGCGGATGACCCGGTCGGACCCGCTCCAGCGGCCGAGATCATTCGCCGAAGTCAGCGAACTTCTCGGCCCACCGACGGCGGACGGTCGGCGGCGGTTGCGACGTTGCCTGGCCGCAAGGAACTGGTCCTGGAGCCACGGCCCAACGGTCGAGCCTGTTTGGTCGTCGCAACGGGCTCGATGGTTGGCCGCCGTCGCTGCGCTGCTGTTGGTCGGCGCTTGGGCGTTCCTTTCACTCAGCCGCAGCGTGACGCCGCCGGTCGAGCCATCGAACGCAGCGCTGGCTGCGGCGACGTTTCCAGCGCCCGGTCCGGCGGAGGCGGCGTCGGCCTCGTTCGCAATTCCGCCAGCGGAGAAATATGCCGACCGTGCAGCGCAGGTCGAAGAACCTGGCGAGCTGGCGCATCCACCAGCGGCGCCGCTCGATAACAACTTTCAGCCGTCCCTTGACGCGGCCGGTCCGCCGCGCGTCGACGAGTCGGTGCGACCGGCAGCCCACATCGTGGCGCCGCCGCCGACCGCCGCCGTGCTGCTTCCCGTGGGGCGGCCGCTGCGGGTACGGGCGCTGAATTTGAAGGCCGGGCAGACAGTCTGTAGTCAGGACGAAGGTCGGCCGCTGGTGATCGTCCCGGCGCAGGGGCTGGCGATTCGCGCCGACGACGTGACGCTTCGCGGCATCGACTTTGTTGTCCCAACCGACCGCCCCAGCGACGCGCCACTGCTTGACGTGTCAGCCTGTCGCGTGCGGTTTGAGGACTGTACCTTCCAGGGGCCCACGCCTCCCAATCAAACACTAGATCGTCCTTCCGAGAGCGCAGGGTTGCCAACGGCCATTTCTTGGCGACCGACCGGCGGCGCCGAATTGAATGAGCGCGCGTCGCCGCAGCTAACGCTGGTCGATTGCGCCTGGCGGAACGTCTCGTGCGGCATATTGGTTGCAGGAGACGCGAGAAAAATCGCGGCGGTGAACAGTCTGCACCTTGGACCCGGGCCGTGGGTGCAGATTGCCGAGCGCGCCGATGAAGCCCGGCATGTGACGCTTCGTCGCTGCACGCTCCGCGGCGCGAACTGCCTGATCCAGCTACCGCAGGGCGATGTGTCCAATATCGCGGTTGCGCTGGATCTCTGCGTGTTGGCGCCGGTCGCCGGAGGCTGCGTCATACAGACCACGCCCTCAGAGGACGCCTTCGACGCCGGCCTGTTCGGTCGCTACGAGGTTGCAGATTGCCTCCTTTCGCGTGACTGCCGTGGGGCGGTCGCGCTTAGTGAATCGCCAGCGACCGCGGCCGACGCAAGCCTGACGCCATTCACAGAGCAGGCAAGCGCGTTGCTGAGCTTTGAAAGGCACGACCTCCAATTCGCCGGCGCGGCAAACGACGCGCTGCCGGCGTCGCTGCTGCTCGATAGTCCCGGTGATTCGATCGGGGCGGTTTTGTCGCGCGAGTGGCCTCAATGGGATCAACCAGGCGACTCCCGGTCTCCCTAAAAAATGACGGCATCGGGAGTGGATTCTGCCGAAGAAACCCATTTGACCGACGCTCATTTGTGACCTACGGTTTAACTGGAGCAATTCGCCAAGGCGGGCGGCCCCGCGGCGTATCGACTTGCCTCGTTGCGTCCTCGGCGACGCGACGAATCTAACGGGGGCGAGCCATGCGCCAGACCATCTTGCGAATACTGCGAAACGACGACGCCGCCACGGCTGTCGAATACGCCGTCATGCTGGCGCTGATTGTGATGCTGTGTTTTGCCAGCATCCGCACGGTCGGCCTCCAGGCCAGCAACACCTGGAATCGCGTCGATTCGTCGATTCAGGGCGTTACGGCGTCGTCGAGCTAAGGAACGACCGAAAAATAACTTCCGCAGAATGAATTCCCCTCACCCGGCCTCTCCCAGGGGGAGAGGTGGGAAAAGAGGA
>CAYWTU010000574.1:0-3602 GCA_964461275.1 uncultured Pirellulales bacterium
GACGCCTGCAACCACCGGATTCAACAGTTTGACGCCAATGGCAAACTATTGCAGTGTTGGGGCGGCCAAGGGGACGCTCCGGGCAGGCTGTCGTACCCCTACGACGTCACCATCGATCGCCAGGGTCAGCTCTTGGTTTGCGAGTACGGCAACAACCGCATTCAGCGTTTCACGCGCGACGGACACTCACTGGGCATCTGGGGCGCCCACGGTCGTCGACCCGGAGAAATGCACAACCCCTGGTCGGTCGTCTGCGACCGCGCTGGAACGGTGTACGTTCTCGACACCAACAATCACCGCGTACAGCGCGTGGCGCTGCGGTAATGGCGGCGCCCCACCACGGCTAACCCCCCGCCACCGGGACCGCGGCAGGCGACGGAGCGCTGGCCGGCGTTTCCACCAACCGTTGCATCAGTAGTTGCGACTCCTGGTAGCGTTTAATGAATTCCACCGTCTCGTCAATCACGTCGGCTTGCAACAGGACGACGTCGCCCGGCTTGGTTAGGTCCAAGGCCCCTTCGACCGCCAACAGGGCGCCTCGCACTTCGTAGACCTCTTGTGCCCGCAGGCCATTTTCCAATCCGCTGCGGAACAGCCGCATGATCTCGCCGTCGGCTCGCCCGCGCAAGTAGTGGTCCTCATATAGAATCACCATGTCGAAAGCGTGGCCGAGCAGTTCGCCCTGGCGAACCATGTCTTCGTCGCGACGATCACCCGCGGCCGAGTAGACCGCCAGCCGGCGCCGGTGAGGGAACGGTTCGATCGCCTCGATCAGGGCCTGCAGCGCCGAAACGTTGTGTCCATAATCGACGATGATGGTGGCGCCGTTGATGTCCAACACGTTGAACCGGCCCGGCACTTTTTCCATATCGCAGGCGAACGTGGCCAACCCCTCGCGGACGACGTTCAGCGGCAGCCCGAGGCTCCAGGCGGCGGCCGTGGCGGCAAGCACGTTTTCGACCATGAAGAACACCTTGCCGTTGTGCGTCAGCGGCACGCGATCGAGCGACATCAGCGGCGTTTCTTCCGTGCCCGTGGCCAAAAAGATCGTGTGATTGCGGACGTATACCGCCCGGCCCCCCTGACGCCGGTGCGCCAGAATGACGGACGAGTTGGCGTTGCGGCTGAAGTAAATCACGCTTCCTTTGCAATGCGGCGCCATGTCCACCGTGAGTGGATCGTCGGCGTTGAGCACCGCCGCCCCGGTGGGAAGTACCACGTCGACGATGCACCGCTTGACCTGCGCCATCTGTTCCAGCGTGTCGATCCCCTGGATACCCAAATGATCGCCTTCGCCAATGTTGGTGACGATCGCTACATCGCAGCGGTCGAAGCCCAGCCCCGCGCGGAGGATGCCGCCGCGCGCCGTTTCCAAGACGGCCACTTCCACATGCGGATTCATGAGCACGGCCTGCGCGCTGGCCGGTCCACTGCAATCGCCGGTGTCGATCCGACGCTGGTCGACGAAGATGCCGTCGGTGCAGGTCATCCCCACGTAGTAGCCGGCCGTGCGATAAAAATGCGAGACCAACCGAGTGGTGGTCGTTTTGCCGTTGGTGCCGGTGACCGCCACGATCGGAATACGGCCATTGTCGCCGCAGGGGAAAAGCTGGTCGATAATGACCTCGCCCACCGGCCGCGGCTTGCCGTACGAGGGGCTCACGTGCATCCGCAGTCCGGGGCCGGCGTTGACTTCGACGATGGCGCCCCCCTGAGATTCCAACGGTCGGCGGATGTCGCGGGCCAAGATATCCACTCCCGCCACGTCCAAACCAATGGCTCGCGCCGCTAAAACGGCCTGGGCCGCCACGTCGGGGTGGACCTCGTCCGTCACGTCGACGGCCGTCCCGCCCGTGCTGAGGTTGCCGTTGCGGCGAATCAATACTTTCTGGCCCGCCGGCGGAATGGAAGCCGGCGTGAAGCCCTGCTCGGTGAGCACACCCAGCGCCACCTGATCGATGTAGATCTTGCTCAAGGGCAGCGCGTGGTCGTCGCCGCGGCGCGGGTCCTCGTTGACGATTGCGACCAATTGCTCGACGGAGTTCGCGCCGTCGCCAATGACGTGCGCCGGATCGCGGCGCGCGGCGGCCACCAATTTGCCGCCAATCACCAACAATCGGTAGTCGTCGCCCGGGGCGTATTGCTCGACCATCACCTCGGGCTCCTCCTCGCGGGCGGCCTCATAGGCGGCCACGACGGCGTCGCGTTCGGTCAGGTTGACGGCCACGCCGCGGCCATGATTGCCGTCGCGCGGCTTGACCACGACGGGGGCGGCAATCTCCTGCGCGGCGGCCCAGGCGTCCTCCGCACTGGTCACCACGCGCCCCACGGGAACCGGCGCGCCAACGCTGCGCAATAGCCGCTTGGTCAACTCCTTGTCTTGGGCGATCGACTCGGCGATAGCCGACGTGGCGTCGGTCTCCGTGGCGCGAATCCGCCGCTGTTTGGCGCCGTAGCCCAACTGTACGAGGCTGTTTTCGTCCAGCCGGCGATAGGGGATTCGCCGATCGTAGGCGGCGTCGACAATCGCCCTTGTGCTCGGCCCCAGGCAGATCGAGTGGGCCAACGCCTTGAGCCGCGCCAACTCTCCGGCGACGTCGAACGGCGTGTCATACACGGCCGCCAAATGCAACCGCAGCGCCGTTTCCAAACACTCCTTGCCCAAAGTTTCGTCTTCGTACTCGATGATCATCCGGTACAGCCCGGCCTCTTCGTCGATCTCGCGGGTCTTGCCATATTTGACTTCCGTGCCCGCGATATTCTGGAGCTCGAGCGTGATGTGCTCAAGGATGTGCCCCGGGTAGGTGCCGCGACGCAGGCGTTCAAAGAATCCGCCCCGCTCGCCGATGCTGCAGCGATGCTCGATCAAGCTCGGCAGCCAGCTCATCAACCGGTCGTTGAAGCCGGGAATAGAGTCGGAGGGGCTGTCCTTCAGTTCTTGTAAATCGACCCACACTTCCAACACGGGAAAGTTGGCCCACAGGTTGGGGCCACGCAGCACGAGCACCTTGCGGAATTCCATACGGTTCCTTTGTCGTCGACGCGATGTCTGAACTGCGGACGGCGGCGTCACAGCAAATGGGACCGCGCGGTGGCAGGTGGCTGCGCGCAACGGCCCACTCGCTCCACGACGGTGCATGACCCTCAATGAGCGAATGGCTGTTGGCAAGCAGGCGACGCGGCAGGCGACGCCGGGGAGAATTGACGGGACCCCGACCGGGCAAATCGCAGCGGCTTGGCTGAAGCGCTGTCTTTTGCCGGCAACCACACAAATGCGCGGTTTACTTTGCCGGGAACACCTCGCTTGTCGACGCAGTTGCGTCAGTTATGCCATGCTTGGCGGAAGGATTGACTCATGCGTCTTGCAAGAATCAAAAGTTTGCGGTGGGAAGTTTCGTGTGGCTTGGAACTCGGCATCAGCCCCCACCCTTGCGTGCCGGCTCTGCAGGTTTGGCGTGGGAACTCGGCGGCTGCGGATGACGCCCGGAAAGGGCTCCTTGCAGTCGCGAGTTCGCTGCTTCGGTAGGCAGGATCAACACTGAGGATCGTAATCCACTTTCTGCCCCGCTGGCAAGCAATCTGCCAGGCGGATTCGTCCTACG
>CAYWTU010000575.1:0-3599 GCA_964461275.1 uncultured Pirellulales bacterium
CTGCTCACCTTGGCCGGCGTGCCGCAGATCGTGTCGATGAACAAGATCAGCGTCACCTCGCACAACCCGGCCGATGGCAAACTGCTCTGGACCTACGACTGGAAGCACGACGAGCAAAATTGTGCCAGTCCCTTGGCCATCGACGACAATCGGGTGTTGGTCAGCAGCGGTTACGGCTTCGGCTCCGGTCTGATTGAACTAGAGCGGCAGGATGACGCCTGGTCCGTTACGGAAATCTGGCGCAATCGGGAACTGAAATCGAAGTTCGCCAACGTGCTGGTTCACGAGGGCCATCTTTTCGGCCTGGACGACGGAATCTTCGCTTGTTTGGAGGCGGACACCGGCCAGCGCAAGTGGAAGAAGGGCCGCTACGGTCACGGCCAGTTGCTTCTCGTTGGCGGTTTAATTGTCGTGCAGACCGAGTCGGGCGAGGTAATCCTGGTTGAGCCGAGCCCGCAGAAACTGATCGAATTGGGCAAGCTCGAGGCTCTTTCGGACAAAACCTGGAACAACCCTGCCTGGGCGCCGCCGTACCTGCTGGTACGCAACGCCCGCGAGGCGGTTTGCTACGAGCTGACGTTGGCCGAGAGGCAGCCGTAACCTGCACGTCCGAGCCTCACTCCGCCGCCGCACCACCCAACCGGCGGGTCGACTCCAATAGCCCGCGTTGCGGCTCAAACGAGCGCCCCGGCGCCGGTCAGCCCATATAATCGTTATGGGCTTACCGGTCGTGGTTTTCGTAAAACCGCGATCCAGGTGCTATTTTTGGTAAGCGGCAGGCGGTAGATTTTGCGCATGTCGCCCAGGTTTCCATTTGGCGGCACGCGAAGCAAGCGCCCCGAGGAACCTGCCGCCGTCACGCCCACCCAAAGGGTTTCGGTCAATCAAACCAACGGTTGCCGGACTCGGCCCCCATACACCACTTGCTCGTTTAGCCACAGGAGCTGTGTCTCATGTTTCGCCGCACCAATCTTCTTGCGAAAACCGCCCTGGCGCTTATCGGCGCCATCTGTTGGAGCGCCGCTGCGCTGGCACAACAGCCGACCGTGGCTGGCGACGCGCCGGCCAAGTCCGAAGCGGGCGGCGAAGCGGCCAAACCGGCCGAGCCCAAGAAGTTTCCCGACTGGGACACCGTGATCAAGGGGGCCACCAAGCTCGAGGGGCTGTTCACGCTGTATTTCAACGAGAAGGACCAAAAGCTGTACTTGGAAATTGGCGGCGGCCAATTGGACAAAGACCTGATCTGCCCGATCTCGATCGCCCGCGGCGCCGGCGGCTTGTTCCTCGGAGGCGACACGCTGAACTTTGGCGACCAGTGGGTGTTGAGCTTTAAGCGGGCGGCCGACCGCGTGTTGGTCGTGCGCCGCAACGTCTACTTCAAGGCTCGCGAAGGCACGCCCCAATCCGAAGCGGTCAAGCTTTCGTACAACGACAGCGTGATTGCCGCGTTGCCCGTGCGCACCGAACAAGGTGGCAAGGTTCTGGTCGACGCCGCCGACTTGTTCATGACCGACCTGGCCAATATCGGCGTGCGTCCCGACCCGATGCGAAGCACCTGGGGCAAGGTCAAGGCGTTCCCCAACAACATTGGCATCGAAGTCAACGCCGTGTTTCCGCTCGGTTTCGGCGGGTTCGCGTTTCTGTTCGGCGGCGGGCCGGAAGTGCCCGACTATCGCGGCGCCCAGGTGGTCATGCACTATGGGCTGTCCATGCTGCCCGCGGGCAACGGTTATCAACCGCGCAACGCCGACGATCGCGTGGGTCACTTCCTGAGCACGATGAAGGACTACACCACCGACGCCGACAAGAGCGCTATGGTTCGCTACATCACCCGCTGGCGGCTGGAAAAGTCGGACGCCGGCGCCGACAAGTCGCCCGCCAAAGAGCCGATCATTTTCTGGATCGAGCGGACCGTGCCGCGCGAGTATCGAGCCTACGTCAAGGACGGCATCCTGGAGTGGAACAAGGCATTTGAGAAGATCGGCTTTCTGGACGCCATTCAGGTTCGCGATCAGCAGTCCAGCGACGACTTCGATCCTGAAGACATCCGCTTCAACACGTTCCGCTGGATCGCCACGTCGCGCGGGTTTGCCATGGGCCCCTCGCGGACCAATCCGCTGACCGGTCAGATTCTCGACGCCGACATCTTGTTCGACGAATCGATGGTCCGCTATTGGCGGCAGCAGTTCTTGCGCTTGGCCGGCTTGCCGCAAAGCATGGAGATGTTGTGGCAAGGCCAGCGGCAGCCGTGGATCAAAATGCATGCGGCCGACGTGCCGCGGCTAGCGGCCATTGAGCCGCTCATGAATCGTTTGCTCAACGACCCCCAGGCCAAGGCCGCCTTGCAAGAGCGCCAGGCGCACCCGGGCGCCGTGGCCAATCCTTGGGCCCCCACGCACTGCAACCAACAATGTTGCAGCATGGGACCCGGCATGGCGCACCAATTGGGCCTGATGGCGGCCGTCCTTAGCGTGCAAGGCAAAGTCGCTCCCGGCGGCAAGGTGCCTGAGGAGTTCCTGGGGCAGGCCATCAAGGAAGTCACGATGCACGAAGTGGGCCACACGCTCGGCCTGCGGCACAACTTCAAGGCCAGCACCATGCTCAGCCTGGAAGATTGTCAGAACACGGAAATCACCGGCAAGAAGGGAATGGCGGGCAGCGTGATGGACTACCTGCCGGCCAACATCGCCAAGAAGGGCCAGAAGCAAGGGCATTACTTCTCGCCCACCATCGGCCCCTACGACTACTGGGCCATCGAATACGCCTATAAGCCGATCAGCGGCAGCGAGTCCGAGGAGCTGGCCAAGATCGCCAGCCGCGTGGCTGAACCCGATTTGACCTACGCCACCGACGAAGACGTGTTTGGCAGCCCGGACCCGCGGGTCAACCTGTTCGACCTGGGCGATCCGCTCGAGTACTCCAAGCAGCAGATTCAGATGGTCGAGGAGAACCTGGCCGAGTTAGCCAACCAAGTGGTGGCCGACGGCGAAGGGTGGCAGCGGGCCCGCGACGCCTTTTCGATGCTCTTGGGAGAGTTCTCGCGCTCGACGGCGGTGGCCGCCGGCTACGTCGGCGGCGTCTTGACGTATCGCGATCACAAGGCGGACCCCAACGCGCGAAACCCGTTTGAGCCCGTGCCGGTCACCAAGCAGCGCGACGCCATGGCGTTTCTGTCCGAGCATGTGCTGGCGGAAAAGGCGCTCAAGTTCCCGCCCGACCTGCTCAAGAAATTGGCGCCTGAGTATTGGGCCGATTGGGAAAGCAGCGGCCCGACGCCGGAATTCCCGGTCTCGGAACGAGTGCTCGCGATTCAACGGCTGGTGCTGTCGCAGTTCTTGGCCAACAGCACGTTGGCCCGTCTGCGCAACATGGAGTCGATGGCCGCCCCCGAGCAGGAAGTGCTCAAGATGCCCGAAGTGTTCGACGCGTTAGCCAAGGCCATCTGGACCGAAATCCCCGCGGCCGACGCGGCGCCGGCGGCCGACGCCAAATTGGAAATCGCTGCCACGCGCCGAGCGCTGCAGCGCGAGCATGACAAGCGGCTGGCGCAGATGCTGCTCGGCCCGCGCTCCGGCGGCATGCTGACGTTCGGCGACTTC
>CAYWTU010000576.1:0-3597 GCA_964461275.1 uncultured Pirellulales bacterium
CGCCGTCTCCTTCAACCCCATCCGCGGCGCCACCAGGTTGATCAGCGATTCGCCCAGGAAACCGCGGACCAGGTTGCTTTCGGCCGCCACCGCCCACAGCGCTCGCCGACCGTGCCCCGGCATGTCGAACAGCGGGTTCGCCTCATGGACCAGAAAGTTGTAGGGATAGTTGGGCCGCGGATCGTGATCGTGGGGCAGCCATCCGTCATTGCCGCCGCTGTAGTGCAAGATCAGGTCGGGATGCAAGTCGCTGATCTCGTGCACCACGCGGGCCAATTCGGCGCCGGTCATCTGCGAGACGCAACCAAAGTTGTAGACCCGCACCTGGTCGTAGCCCCGCTCGTGAAACGCGGCCTCGAAAAACTCGGCGATCGGCGGATTGCCGTGGAATACCGTCGAACCGCCCAACATGAAGATTCGGTATTCGGACAATGGCTTATCGGGCGTCGGCTCGCGTCCGGGATATCCCAGCCGGTTCATCCAAAAATGGTTCTCCGGCCGCTGCACTCCGCCGAACACGACGTACGGCTTTGGCACGCGGGTGGTGTCGATGGGAAACTCCCAGGCCGCCAATTGCCCTTGCTTGCCCCAGATCCAGTAGCTGGCCAGTTCGGCCGCCACCAGCGCCAAGACCACGGTCAAGAGCAGCAAGAACAGCCGCGCACACCAGCGCTCGATACGGTTGATGCGAATGGATGACCCGGACGAAGTTGATGGGGACATGGGGGCGTCGCACGGTGTGTGAGGTTCATAAGACGCGATCGGCCGGGCGTGATTGTACGCCATGCGGCCATGATGGCCACGTCTGGCCGGCTCATGTGGCGTCGCTGCGCAAGGAAAAGCGGCGGCGCGATCCCAAGCTGGGGTCGCGCCGCCGCTGGGCGACTCGATTATGAAGAAGCATTCCGCCGGCAGGCATTAGGCCTGGAACGAACTGCCGCAGCCGCAACTCTTGACCGCGTTAGGATTGTCGAACGTGAAGCCGCGCTTTTCGATACCGTCATAAAAATCGAGCGTGGTTCCCTCTAAATACAGGGCGCTCTTCTTGTCGACGACCATCGAAACGCCGTGGTATTCGAACTTCGCGTCGGCCTTGGGGTCGAAATTGGTGTCGAAGCCCAAGCTATAGCTGAAGCCGCTGCATCCGCCCCCCACCACGCCCACGCGGAGCAAGGTTTCGGCGCCGTACTTCTGGTCTTCGATAATCCGCTTGACTTCCGCGGCCGCTTTTTCAGTCAAAGTGACAGACATGGCGTGTTCAGACTCCTGTACTGGTGAACCAAAGGCCCGGGCTACGATTCTGCCTGGATTTTGACAATCTGCATTGTCTTAATTATACGTTCGGCCTGATTCAAGGGAAGACTTTGGCCGCCGACGTGTTCCGCCGTGAAAATACTGGTCGATTCCGGCGGGCGACGACGTCCTGGGCGGGGGCGGGCCCGCAATGCCGCGGGCGAGGGGGTGCTCGCACTGGGGGGCACGCGAAATTGGACGCCCCGCCGACGGCGGCAGTATCCTAACCAATCGCGGCCGGCGCCACGAGCCTGCTCGATCGGCCCCAAGGGCCGCCTGGTTCCGCAGTTGCCTTTGCCGGAGCAAATCGATTTTGGGCGCTGGCCGAGTCGGTCAAACCGTAGGGAATCCGCCCCAGCCGTACTCTGCTGCAACGCCCCGCGTAGATGCCGCCATGCTCGTCGACCTGCTTCGCGTGACTACTCGTGACGGTGTGCGGCTGGACGGCGCGCTATGGCCCGCTGACTCAGTGGAGCAACCACCGGTCGACGCCGTCGTCTTGGTGCACGGCACCGGCAGCAACTTTTACGGCTCGACGCTGACTGAGTTTCTCGCCCAGCGCTTCATCGAAATGGGCGTGGCGGCGCTGGCCGTCAATACTCGAGGCCACGACCTGCTCTCGACAGCCGCCACCAATGACGGCCCGCTGCGCCAAGGCGCAGCTTATGAAATCGTCGACGACTGTCGCCACGATCTGACGGCGTGGATCGATTTATTGGTGACGCGGGGAATGCGTCGCGTGGGCCTGGTGGGGCACAGCCTGGGAGCGCTCAAGAGCGTCTACTTTCTGGCACATGAGGGTCATGCCAACGCGGCATGGGTGGCGGCCGTTTCGCCGCCACGGCTGTCGGCCGCTCACTTTTTGGCCGGCCCCAAGCGCGAGCAGTTTGTCGCCGACCTGGCCGAGGCCGAGGCGCACGTCGCCGCCGGGCGGGCTTCCAAGCTGATGGACATCCGCTTTCCATTGCCGTACTCGATTTCGGCGGCTGGTTACGTCGACAAGTACGGCCCAGCCGAGCGCTACAACGTGCTGCGGTTGGTTGAGCGGTTGCCGTGTCCGGCGCTGTTCACTTTTGGCGGCCAAGAGCTGCAAACGAACGCAGCGTTTCAAGGATTGGCGGCCGAATTGGAAGCGCTCGACCCGCATCGCCAGCGCTGGGCGGTGGAGACCGTGGCCGACGCCGACCATTTCTATTCCGCCGCGCGCGACGGACTTTGGTCGCGCATCGGCCGTTGGCTCAAGAAGCGGTAGGCTCGCGGTTGCGACGAAGTCGCCGGATTGCCCGAAAAAATACCGCTGCGATTGCTTGCATCGGCTCGTGATTGCTGCGAAGCTTGTTGGGCTCGCGATCCCAATGTGACCCAACTGCATGGCCCTGAAAACTGCGCCCATGGCCGACTCAGCGTTCGTGCCGCCGCACCCCGGCTCGCAAGAGATGCCTCGCTGGACGGCCGGCCCGTTGAGCGATGCGCCGCAATTCACCCTGAAAAACTGGGCCGCCATGTTGGGCCCAGGGCTGGTGGCGGGGGCCGCGGCCATCGGCGGCGGGGAATGGCTGCTCGGTCCCGAGGTGACCGCTCGCTACGGCGGCACGGTGATGTGGCTGGCCACGCTGAGCATTCTGGGCCAGGTGCTCTACAATTTGGAGATCAGCCGCTACACGCTGTACTGTGGCGAACCGATCTTCACCGGCAAATTTCGTTGCCTGCCCGGCCCGCGGTTTTGGGTCGTGGCCTATTTGATTTTGGATTTCGGCAGCGTGTTCCCTTATTTGGCCGCCAATGCCGCCACGCCCGTGGCCGCCATGTGGCTGCGAAGAATTCCCACGCCAGAAACCAACGACGCGGACTTCTGGCTGATGAAAGGCTTGGCATACTTCATCTTCATTTTCTCCATGTTTCCGTTGCTCATCGGCGGCAAGGTCTACAACAGCATCAAAGCGGTGATGGGCTTTAAGCTAGTCGCCGTCTTGGGTTTCTTGCTGTACTTGGGCCTCTTTTATTCCAGCAGCAAGACCTGGATGGAGGTGTTCACCGGCTTTGTAAAATTCGGCAGCGTTCCGGTCCGCGCCTCGGAAGATAAGAACGGCAACGGCGCCATGGACCCGGGCGAAGATTGGGACAGCGACGGCCGGCTGGACGCATTGGAAGAGCGACTGCCGGCGACCATCGACACCGATGGCGACGGCAAGCCCGACGCCTGGGCCGACATCGATGGCGACGGCAAGCCAGACAAGTTTCGCGACGCCGACGGCGACGGTCACTGCGATGGCGACAATTCGGACAATGTTTTCTTGGCCTGGT
>CAYWTU010000577.1:0-3594 GCA_964461275.1 uncultured Pirellulales bacterium
ACGAACAGACGCGGATGCAGGCCCAGATGATGCAGTACATGATGGTCTTCATGGGCGTGATGTTCTTCACCGTCCCCAGTGGTTTGTGCATTTACTTCATTGCCTCGAGTCTGTGGGGGCTGGCCGAACGCAAGCTGTTGCCCAAGCCAACGCTGTCGTCGGCCGACGGCCCGGCCAAGGAGGGCCTCTGGGCCAAGTTGATGAAGGCGGCCGCACAGGCCCAAAACGGCAGCTCCGACCACGGCGAAAAACGGCCGCGCAGCCGCCGCTAAGCAAACAGCGATTTCACTCCGATTTGGCTGCTGCCGGCGGGGCGCGCCATGTTGCAGGTCGATGACACGATTGTGGCCGTCGCGTCCGCACCCGGCGGGGCGCTGCGCGGAATCGTGCGGCTATCCGGCCCCGCGGCACTCGCCTGTCTGACCCCTTTGATCGATGACGCGGCGGCTTTCTCGCTCGCCCAGCTCCGCGCTCCGACGGCGCTCGATGTGGCGTTGCAACTTTCAAATCTGCAAAGCACGGTCGACGCGTGCGCCTATGTTTGGCCCACGTCGGCCAGCTATACCCGCCAACCGACTGTCGAATTGCACCTCTGCGGCGCGGTCCCGCTGTTGCAGGCAGTGACGCGGCAGCTAACCGCCGCCGGAGCGAGGCTAGCGGGGCCGGGCGAGTTTACCCTGCGGGCATTCCTGGCAGGGCGGATCGACCTGACGCAGGCGGAGGCAGTGCTTGGGGTCATTGACGCGGCCGACCGACGCCAACTCGAATCTGCGCTGGCGCAGCTTGCCGGCGGTCTGGCCGCACCGCTGCGCGCCATTCGGACCGACTTGCTCGACTTGTTGGCCGATCTCGAGGCGGGGCTGGACTTCGTGGATGAAGACATCGAATTCGTCTCCGCCGCGGCCGTCGCCGCCCGCATCGCCGCCGCGGCACGTGCGATGCAAGCGCTCCAGCGCCAGATGAGTTCGCGACGCTCAACTGCCTCGCGCCCACGGGTGGTCCTATGCGGGGCGCCGAACGTCGGCAAAAGCTCGCTGCTCAACGCCCTGGCCGGGCGGGCGGCGGCGCTCGTCTCAGCCACTCCTGGCGCTACCCGCGATTATCTAACGGTCGAGATCGATTTCGACGGCGTGATCGCGCAGCTCGTCGATACCGCCGGCCTTGACGACGCGGGTGCGCGTGACGAGGTCCAGCGACTGGCGCAGGACCACAGCCGACAACAGCAGGCTACGGCCGACCTGTTGTTGATCTGCCACGACGTTTCCTGCCGATCCGCCGACGCTCGGACCGCCTGGCACGATTGTCCGAAAGGCCCCACGCGGCTTTTGGTCCACACCAAGTGCGACTTGCCGCGCGCGCACGTGGAGACGGTCGGCGCCTGGCCGGTCTCGGCCCATACCGGCGCCGGGCTGGCGGAGCTGCGCGCCGCCATTCGCCAAGCGCTGCTGGCGGCCCTGCCCGACGAGGTCGGCGTCGTGGCCGGCACGGCCCAGCGCTGCCACGACAGTGTGCGGTTGGCGGGCGAAAGCCTGGCCAGGTCCGCGGCTGTCCAGGCGGCGGGCGCCGGCGACGAGTTGTTGGCCGTCGAATTGCGCACAGCGCTGCATGAGCTTGGCAAAGTGGCCGGCGCGGTGTATACGGACGACGTGCTGGATCGCATCTTCGGCCGGTTCTGCATCGGCAAGTAACGTCCGCCGCACTGTCGCCAGGTCGCCGCCATGTCTCGTCCAACTTCGCGCCAGGGAGTCATCGTGCTCGGCTCGGCAAACGTCGACCTGGTAATTCGCGGCGAGCGCCTGCCGCGGCCGGGCGAGACCGTGCTCGGCGGCGAGTTCTTTCGCTCCGGCGGTGGCAAGGGGGCCAATCAGGCCGTGGCCGCCGCCCGTGCCGCGCAGTGGCCAGTGACGTTCATCGGCGCCGTCGGAAAGGACGACTTTGGAAACGAAACGCGAGCGTCGCTCGCCGCGGAAAATCTGCGGCTCGACCATCTGCGGACGATCGCCGACGCGGCAACCGGCGTAGCGCTGATCCTGGTGGACGCCGCCGGCGAAAACATGATCGGCGTCGCCTCGGGGGCCAATGCTCGTTTGTTGCCGACGGACGTGATGGCTGTACCCGACGAAACGTGGAATCAGGCCTGCGTTTTCCTGACCAACCTGGAAACATCACTGGAGACGGTCGTGGTGGGACTGCGACGCGCCAAAACGTTGGGACTGACCACCATTCTCAACCCGGCCCCCGCCGATCTTCGGGTCGTGTCGCCTGACATATCCGCACTGGTCGATGTACTCACGCCGAATGAGGTTGAAGCGGCACAACTGGTCGATGCATCGCCGGACGAAGGTCTGGCCGCGGAAATTCTAGCCGAGCGATTGGCCGAGCGCGGCTACCCTGTTAGCGCGATGACGCTCGGATCGGCCGGCTGTTTGGTCCGGCAGGATGAACAAACGGTGCAAATCCCGGCGCTCAACGTGCGGGTGGTCGACGCTACGGGCGCGGGAGACGCCTTCAACGGGGCGCTCGCCGTGGCGCTGGCCGAAGGTCGATCGTTGGTCGAGGCGGCGCACTGGGCCACCCGCGCCGCGGCATTGGCCGTCACCTGTGCCGGCGCCCAGCCTTCGCTGCCTCACCGAGCGGCCATCGACGCCATGCACTAAACGCCGTGCCGCGCGGTTCGGCACCGGCAGGCCGAATCAAACGTTGTTCAGTCTCCGCCACAAGTGCAGCGCCACCACCGAGCGATACGGCCGCCAGGCGTCTCCTAGCGGCTGCACCGCCTTGGCCGAAGGGGTCTCGGCCAGACCGTATACCTCGGCCAAGCTCCGCCGTAAGGCATAATCGTCCACCGGCCAGACGTCGCGGCGACCGAGATGGAAAATCAGCAGCATTTCGGCCGTCCACTTGCCGATGCCGTAAATCGACGTCAACCGCCGCACGATCTCGCCGTCCCCCAGTTCCACGATCTCTTTGGCGTTGGGCACCTGCCCGTCGAGCGTTTTGGCGGCCAAGTCCTTGATCGAGGCGACTTTCGACCTGGAAAGGCCTGCGGCGCGAAGTTTCGAGTCGGGCAGGCGCAACAGGAGCTTGGGGGGCGGCACGCGTTTCCCTCCGGCCGCGGCGATCACGCGTCCCAAGATCGTCTGCGCCGCCTTGGGTGAAAGCTGTTGATGCACCACTGCCTCCAACAGCGTTTCGTAAGGCGACTGCGCCGATCGAGGCGCGAAGTCGAGTTTCGCAGCGAGGTGCGGGGCCAACGTGGGATCGATGGCTTGCAAACGTCGCGCGGCACGGCCCACCGCGCCGCTGTTTCGCAATACCGCCGGCGTTCCCAACGAGGCCCCCTCCGCCTCCAGCAGACGAGCCTTGGTTGTCAGCTTGCCGTGCGCCGAAAAACCGCCGGGGCGCCCGCCTGCGGCCAACACGCGGTGACAGGGAACAAACAGCGGAATCGGGTTCTTGCCCATCGCCTGACCGACGGCCCGGGCGGCGCCGTGTTGACGCGCCGCGGCCGCCAATTGGCCGTAGCTGCGGGTTTGTCCGGCGGGGATCTTCCGGGCGGCCTCATATACCTTGCGAAAGAATGGCGGCGACGGG
>CAYWTU010000578.1:0-3593 GCA_964461275.1 uncultured Pirellulales bacterium
CTTCATTACTCAGCACACCGTCGCCGTCCGAATCCAGACGTGTCAAGACGCCCTCGAATCGATCACGGCCTTTCTCGGGCACTTCTGACGGCTCAATCTTGCCGTCGCCATTGGCGTCCATTTGCAAAAGACGCTGATGCATTTGCTCAAGCCGCTGGCGCCGTTCGTCCTTTCCCCCATCGGGACGCCGCGGGCGATCTGGCTTCTTTTCGTCGACGGGGGGGGCGGCGGAAGAATCATCGCCGGCTAGTCCTGCGGCGAATTCCGCTTCAGACAATTGGCCATTCTTGTCCGCATCGGCCAAACGCAACAAACGACGATGCAGTTTGCGGCTTTCCTCGGGCACCTCGTCGTCCGTTACCTGTCCATCCTGGTTCTTATCCAAATCCTTGAACAGCGCCGCCGGTTCGTGGTCGGCCGGCGGGGCAGCCAGAACGGCCGCCGGGGCGGCTGTGATTGCCGCGGCTCCTAGAATGACAAGCTTAAGCCTGCGAAGCATGGGGCGCCTCCAAAGATGGGAAAACTCGGGCCACGACTTTATTCAACCCCGTCCGCGGACCGAAGTTCCGCGGCCGGGCGGCGGCAATTCCGTGCGGCAACCCAATCCTCAGAATCCCGCCCCCCGAATGGACAGGTGACCGGCCCACACGCGATTCGGTCGAACTTCGCTGGATTCGTTAGTATTATAAGGGCCCGTAAAATCGGCCCTCCGCCGATGGCAACCGGCTTGAAGGATCACTTGAGGGAGTCGCTTGTGACCGTTCGAAACGTCGTCGCGTTCAACTTGCGCCTGGGCAAGCCTTTGTTGCTCGCGGCTGCTGTCTTGGCCGTAGGAAGCTCACAGGCGACGGCCGTCGATTACGCTTTGCCGGGGCCGTTTGCGGTCGGCAAGTCAGTGGTCAGTGTTCCCCGGCCGGGTGGCGGGACGTTTCAGGCGGAATTCTATTATCCGGCCACCGCCAACGGCGACAACACGCCGTTCAACCCGGCGGGCGGCCAGTATGCCGGTGTGGCGTTCGGCCACGGTTTCCTGGTGCCGCCTGATTTGTACGCATCGACGTTGCGGCACTTGGCGGGATATGGCTACTTCGTCATCGCCCCGACAACGCAGACCGGCCTCTTGCCAAGTCACGACAACTTCAAGGTCGACTTGATTCAGAGCTTGGACTATCTCACTACGCTCAATGCCACCGCCTCGTCGCCGTATTTCGGCCACGTCGACACGAACGCCTACGGCTACTCAGGTCACTCGATGGGCGGCGGAGTCAGCGTCTTGGCCGGGTCCGAAGACCCGCGCACGAAGGCCGTCGTACCTCTGCAACCCATCATCACGTTCACCAACCCCGATTCAGTGGAAATCGCACCGAACTTGAAGGCCCCGGTGCTGTACGTTGGGGCTTCGGAAGACATCATCACGGCGACCAACCTCAACGCGCTGCCGATGTACAACAATTCGCCGGCGCCGAAGCAATTGGGGCAGATTCAAGGCGGCTCACATGGTGGCACTCTCGACCGCGACTATTTGCTGATCCTTACCGAGGGTTCGCTGCCGCGGGAGGAGCAGTTGGAAGCGACCAGGAACGAAATGACCAGTTGGTTCAACCTGTACCTTAAGGGAGACCAAAACGCCTGGCGACAGACCTGGGGGCCCGAGGCGCCGGTGGATTCGCGGTTCGCGCTGCAATCGGTCGCTTCCGGAATTGGGTTGGGCGCCTCTGGCGCCTCGGGCACGGTCAACGGGGCCTTGCAGCGCACCTATGCGTTGACCGTCACCAACAACAGCACGCGGACGCAAAGCTATAGCCTGCTGACGGAAGACAACCAGTGGTCGGGCTCGTTCTCCGCGCCGCAGACGCCGGTTTTGGCCCCTGGCCAGTCGGCCGTGGTCAACTTCACGGTCACGGCGCCGCAAGGGGCCGCGGTGTTTTCCGACACGGCGCTGGTCAGTGCCCGTTCGGATCTGGACGGTGGAACGCGCAGTTGGCTGCGGCTGACGACTTCACTGGCGCCGACGGTGGCCCGTGTTACATCGCCCGACGCTAGGGCGGTCTTCAACCTGGACGCGGCGGGGAACTACTCGGTAGCGGCAGACGCGGGAGATGGCCTGTTCACGCCGCTGGGCCTGGCGGAGGATTCGGCCGGCAACGCGTACATTGCCGATTCGCTGCTGGCCAAAGTGTTCAAACTGGCCCCCAACGGCGCTGTGACGCTGCTGGCCGATGCTTCGCAAGGGGTCACCAATCCCACCGGGTTGAATTTCAACTCCAGCGGCAACCTGTTGGTGGCCAACTACCTGACGAACAGCATCACGTCGCTCAGCCCGTCAGGTTTGGGAAGTCTCCTGGCGGGCTTGCCGCAGGGAGTTAGCCGACCTTTTGACGTGGTCGCGGACAACCTGGGGAACGTGTACGTATCGAACCTCGACGCGGGGCAGATCATCAAGATCGACGGCGTGGGCAACGCGACGCTGCTGGCCGACGCTGCCGACGGGTTATTCTCGCCGATCTCGTTGGCGGTCGATGGCGCCGGCGCCCTGTACGTAGCCGACGTGCTCACCAGCAAAATTCTAAAATTCGACTCGGTGGGCAACGCGACTGTATTTGCCGACCTTGGCGATGGCTTGGCCACGCCCACGGGCATCGCGTTTGACGCCGCAGGCAACCTGCTAGTGGCGGACTATCTGGGCAACGCGGTCCGCCGCTTTACGCCGGCGGGCGTCGGAAGCCTGTTTTCCAGCCTCCAACGACCATGGGACATCGGCATCGCTCCCGGGGCCGGGAGTTTTATGGCCACTCCCGAGCCCTCGTCGTTGGCGCTGCTGACGTTGGGGGCGGCCGTTTGCCTGGCGGCGCGACGAAGACGCGCGAATCGCGCTGCGCGCTGGCGCCGTTGATCGTCGCGAATTCGTGATCGGATACAGGGTCGAATCGTCCGTTGGACTGCCACGGCGGCGGTTTCCGGGCCGGTTCTAACTACCGTGCCGGTTGTAGCGGGGTCGGCAACCTTGCCGCCTGTTGGAACCTTGCGGCCGCACGGCTAGCATGGAACGTAGAGGCGCCGTTTTCTTCTCTTCGCTTGATGCCGCGCTCGGTGTCGGCGCCCCCGTCGACGCGACTTCGTGGCATTCCATTTCGGCGACATCGCCGTTTCGTTCCGCTGATGGCCATTCGACTTAGGACCGACGTGGAAATTCTTCGCGTGTCGCCGCGGCAGTATGTGCTGCGCGATCCGCGGACCGGCCTGTCGTTCGAGTGCGGCCCCGACGAGCATTTCCTGGCCACCGAGTTGGACGGTCGGCGAAGCGTCGAACAGGTTCGCGTTCGATTTCAGGATCGCTTCGGTCGCGAGGTGTCGCGACGGTTCGTCGATGAATTCCTGGAGCAGCTCCGAACGTATGGGCTTTTGGAAGGACAGCGGCCGCCGCACCAGGCGCGCGATCGCATCGACCCTGCCGCAGGCGCACGTCTCAATCGCAAGTTCGACTTACTGACGATGTGTTTTGGCTGGCTGGTCCATCGCGTGTGGATCGGCCCCATCTTGCTGCTCGACTTCTTGGCCCTGGACAACCGCGGCGAGGCGGACTACATCCTGCC
>CAYWTU010000579.1:0-3593 GCA_964461275.1 uncultured Pirellulales bacterium
GGGCGATTTTGCGAGCGACGGCGCGCTTGGCGTGACGGACCCTGTCGAAGCCAATCGCGTGCTCGGCACCTACGGCATGAAGGTGGTCACAGGTGGCAAAACGGGCCGTCGTTTCTTAGCCGTCGCGAATTATCACCAGGCGCTGTCGCAGCTGTTCGGCCATACGCATTGGGCCGGGCGCAGCGGCACGATGGGCGTGTGGGCGCAAGCGCTGCGCCGGCTGCCCGGCGCCGAGCGCAGCGGCACGTTGTGGTTCGCCGGCGCTGCCGGCAAGGCCACCTTGGTGCCGCTCGAGGTCGTTCTCCCGCAAAAAACTTCGAGCGCGTAAGCGCTCGTCCACATCGCCTTAAACCATGCCGATCGGACTCATTTTCGCCCCGACCCTTTTGTCAAATACCCTTACCCATGGTTGCAATCACCAGATCCGCGGGCCTAACCGTGTCCTAACCGCGGCGGTTAGGACAAAAGTGTGTCGGTTCAAGGGTTTGGACGGTCCTAACCGGTCTAACCGCCTAACCGCGCCCCATACGCATGCGCGCGCGCGCGCGTACGCGAGGGCATATGCGGTTAGGTGGTTAGGATCATACACAAACACAATCTATGTAATTGATAATACAGGTATATTAGTGCCTAACCAAAACCTAACCGGACCTAACCGGCGGTTAGGTCCCTTAAAATATTGGGGTTTTATTCATGGCTGAGGAAAAGCTCGGCCTGCAGGCGGCGCTGCAGCTGGTCGGCGACGATCGGCTGCGGCTTCTGGGCGTGACCGGCGAGCAGTTGCCGCTGTTGCCGGCGGCCGAGCTCGATGAACCGGCCGAAAAAATTGATCCGCCGGCTGATGGGGCTCGGGGGCCGGGTCGTCCGAGGGGCGCGCGCAACCGGCGCACCGAGGAATGGGTTGACTACCTGCTGAGCCGCTACCGATCGCCGCTGATCGCGCTGGCGGAAACCTACAGCCGGCCGGTGGCGGTGTTGGCGGCCGAGCTCAACACCTCGCGGCTCGAGGCCTTCAAGCTGCAGATCAGCGCCGCGAAGGAGTTGGCGCCGTACCTGCACCAACGCCAGCCGCTGGGCATCCAGGTCGATTCGCGCGGCGTGGTGCAGCTGGTTATCGCCGGCGATGCGCCGGCCGAGGCCGTCCAGGCGGCTGATGGGCTGGTTTTGGAGGCTCAAATAATTAATGAGGAAAATCAATCACTTAGCGACACGTCGCCGGCCGAGTTGGACAGCGACGAGTTGGACAGCCGAGCTAAACCATTGGATGAAGGGGGCAATTCGCCATGAAACAGCAGATCGCGGATCAGCCGGCGCGGCGCGCCGGCGTGTGCCGGGTGTGCGGCTGCACCGACGATCGGGCGTGCGACGGTGGCTGCTGGTGGGTCCAGCCGGATTTGTGCTCGGCCTGCGTCGGGCGGCTTGAGCCTGACGAGGCGCACAAGGTGCGCGCGGCGGCGTTGGGCCTTGAGCCGGGCCACCTCCAGGGGTTTCGGTTCATCGAAAGCGCCGGCGTCAACCGCCATGCCAGGCGCAAGGCCGCGGCGGCGCGCCGGCGCAAGCGGGCGTCATGAGCGGCTGGATCGCGCCGGGCGTTGGCGACGTCGTGTTTCCGGTGCGATCGGCGCCGCGCGACGCGGCGCGCTACCTCGTCGAGTGCATCGAAGGGCCCTACCTCGTGCTGCGTCCACTGCGCGGCGGGGTCGAGCGGTTGACCTGTGTGCCCATGATTGAAATGCGGCGCGAAGATACCGAATGCGGGGTGGCACCATGAGTGGGCTATCGATCGTCTACAAGCCGCCAGGGCCGGTGGCGGGCGCGTTCTACCGCGATCGCTCGCCGGTGTCGGCGATCATGGGGCCGATCGGCTCGGGCAAGACCGGCGCGTCGCTGATGCGCATGATTCCGATCGCGCGTGACCAGTGGCACTCGCCGATCGATGGCCGCCGGCGCGCCAAGTTCGCCGTCATCCGCGATACGTACACGCAACTCGAGGGCACCACGATACCGTCGTGGCACACTTGGGTGCCGCGCACCGTCGGCACCTGGTCGACGGATCCGCACCCGAATCATGAAATTCTGTTCGACGACGGCGGCGGTGTGATCGAACTGCGCGTCGAGTTCATCGGCTTGGGCGAGCACCGTATCGAGGACGTGCTGCGCGGCTGGGAGGGTACCGGCGCGTACCTCAACGAAATGGATCGGCTGGCGCGGGACGTCATGACGTTCATCCGCGGCCGCGTGGGTCGCTGGCCGCCGCGGCTGCATGGCGGGCCCAAGTGGTATGGCGTTTGGGGAGACTTCAACGCGCCGGATACCGATAACTGGACCTATGACGCGTTCGTCGAGAATCGGCCCGACGATTTCGCCTTTTTCGTCCAGCCCGGCGGTCGCGACCCTGGCGCGGAGAACCTGGCTAACCTGCCGGCTGGCTACTACGAACGCCAGATGTCGGGCCAGCCGGAATGGTACATCCGCCGGATGATCGACAACCGCTTCGGCTTCTCGCGCGACGGCAAGCCGGTCTATCCCGAGTACAACGACCTCGTGCACTGCGCGCCGGCGGATCTGCAGCCGGTGGCGGGGCTGCCGCTGCTGATCGGCGTCGATGCCGGCGGCTCGCCGGCCGCGACGATCTGGCAGCACATGCCGAACGGCCAGTGGCGCGGGCTCGATGAGCTCGTGGCGCTCGAGGGGACCGTGATGGGTCCGACGCGCTTCGGCCAGGAGCTCAATCGGCTGCTAAAAGAGCGCTTCGCCGCGTGGCCGCTCTACGCGCGCGATGGCACGCCAATGATTCGGGGGGTGGGCGACCCGTCGGCGGCCTATGGCGGCGACAAGTCCGGCGACGATCGCGCCTGGCTTGAGATCGTTTCCAGCGTGACGAAGATCCGCATTCGGCCGGCGCGCACCAACAAGCCGAGCGTGCGCCAAGACGCGGTGCGGCGGCCCCTGACGCAGTTCATTGACGGCGCGCCGGCGCTGCTGATCAGCCCGCGCATGCGCTTCGTGCGGCGCGGGTTCAACTCGCATTACCGGTTCATGCGCGTGAAGACGTCCGAAGGCCGCTATCACGATGAGCCGGAGAAGAACCAATGGTCGCACCCGCACGATGCCGTGCAGTACGTGCTGCTCGAGGAAGGCGGCGAGCTCGATGTGCTCGGCCGTGCGCGCGCATCGGCGGGCCCGCGGCAGGTGGGCGCGATCACCGAGGACAGCCCGCGCGGGGTGTGGGACGGCAGACCAGGGCAACAAGGTTTTGCTATCACCGAGTGAAAGGGGCCACGATGCAGCCAATAGAACAAGCGGCGCCGAGCATTGCGGATCTGCATAAACAGATCGTCGATGTTGAGAACCTGCTGACGCGCGAGCGCGAGCGAATCCGGCAATGCGAGCGCGACGCCAACCGTTTGTTGACCGAGCTGAACGAGTTACAGAAAAAATTTGATGCGGCCGTCGACGCGGCCCGCAAGACCGCGGTTAGGGAAAGCGAATGGGGGCGCGCTGCGCTTGCGGTGCACGCGGGGAAATCACCATGAGCGGCGATCGCAATATCGGCGCTGAGCTCGTGCGGGCGCGAGCACAGGGCGTGCCGT
>CAYWTU010000580.1:0-3588 GCA_964461275.1 uncultured Pirellulales bacterium
TGCACCTACCGTACGGCACCGACTGGTACGAAGGCGAGATCGTCGGCGAGCACATCTGCCAGGCGGCGCATGACCGCGGCGCCCGGGTGGTGCTGCTGCCCACGATTCCCTATGGCACGGAAACCAACCAGATGGCGTTTCCGCTGGCGATGAACCTCAATCCGTCGACGCTGGCCCGGGTCATCGAGGACCTGGTGAATTCGCTGGTGCGGCACGACATTCGCAAGATCGTGCTGCTCAACAGCCACGGCGGAAACGACCTTAAGCCGGTGCTGCGGGAACTGTTCGGGCGTACGCCGGCCCAGTTGTTCCTGTGCAATTGGTACCATGTGCTGGCCGACGTGGAACGCGAGATTTTCGCCGACCCGGGCGATCACGCCGGGGAAATGGAGACGGCGTTCGGGTTGGCGTATTTTCCGCACCTAGTTGCGAAAAACTCCAACGGCGCGCTCACGGCCGACGACGGCGCCACGAAGCTCACGCGGTTCGAGGCCGTCAATCGCGGCTGGGTCAACATCACCCGGCCCTGGCATCTGTTGACGACCAACACCGGCAGCGGCAATCCCCATCCGGCGACGGCCGAGAAGGGCCGGCGGATGATGCAATTGTTGGTCGAGCGGTTGTCGCAATTCCTGGTGGAGCTTTCCGCAGCCGAGTTGGACGAGCGATTTCCATACTGAGCGAGCCTGCCCTAGCCTGAGAACCAAGCTCCAGCGAGGTCCAAAGAGTCCTTCGACCATGAAACGAACCGCCGTATTCACACTGCTGGTACTGACAGCGCTGACCTTGGCGCCGCGCCCGTCGGCCGTTGCTGCCGACGGGCGGCCGAATATCGTCTTGATCTTGGCCGACGATTTGGGGATCAGCGACCTGGGCTGTTACGGGCGGCACGAGCACAGAACGCCGCGCCTCGATCGCCTCGCATCGCAGGGGATTCGATTTACGTCGGCCTACGCGGCTCAACCCATATGCTCGCCGTCGCGGGCCGCGTTGATGACCGGTCAAAGTCCCGCGCGCCTGCATCTGACGAATTACCTCCCGGGGCGGCCCGACGCCGACTCGCAAAAGCTGATACAGCCGCGGATGGAAGGGCAGTTGCCGTTGGAAGAGGCAACGCTGGCGGAACTGTTGCGGGACGCCGGCTATGCGACGGGGTTGTTTGGCAAGTGGCACCTGGGAGGACGCGGGTTCGATGCCCAGCAACAGGGATTCGACGTCGTCGAGGCCCCCGCGGCCAATCCGCAGCCGATTGCCGAGGCCGGCGGCAAGGGAGAATTCGCCATCACTGTCGCCGCCGAGGCGTTCATCGAGGCGTATCGCGACGGCCCCTTCTTTTGTTATGTGCCGCACAACAACCCGCATATCCCATTGGCGGCGGGTGCGGAGCGCATCGAGCGCCATCGCGAGGCGTTTCATCCGGTGTATGCCGCCATGATCGAGACGTTGGACGAAGCGGTCGGTCGGCTCTTGGATAAACTGGACGCCCTGGGGTTGGCCGAACGAACCATCGTGATCTTTACCAGCGACAATGGGGGACTACACGTGCTCGAATCCCCCGGCACTCCCGCCACGCACAACCGTCCGTTCCGAGCTGGCAAGGGATACGTTTACGAAGGCGGCCTGCGCGTTCCGCTGATCGTCCGCTGGCCAGGCGTTACGCCGGTCGGCAAGACCAGCGACGAGCCGCTGTTGCTGTCCGACCTGATGCCAACGCTGCTCAAGGCGGCTGGAATCGACGCGGCACGGACGGTGGGGCCGCTGGACGGCGTCGACGCAACCGAGTTGCTCCGCGGCAACACGCTCCCCGAGCGGCCGCTGTATTGGCATTTTCCGCACTACACCAATCAGGGCGGGCGTCCGGCGGGGGCAGTCCGCGTTGGCCCGTGGAAGTTGATCGAACACTACGAGGACGATCGGACGGAGCTGTATCACTTGCCGGACGATATCGGCGAAGAGCACAACCTATCGGCAGCATCGCCGGAACGCGCCGATCAACTGGCCCGGCAACTGCGCGACTGGCGACAACGAGTGGGCGCCCAAATGCCGGTCGCCAATGGGCAGTTAAACGCGGCGCTGCATCGTCGGCTATACGTTGAGCAAGACTCGTCGCAATTGATGGCCCAAGCGACGGCCGCCGCCACGGCGCCTGCGTGGACCGACTGGCGCCGGGAGATGAATGCCGCGGTCAAGGGCCGTTCGCCGCGGGTCACGCCTTCCGCTGGCGACGTACGGCTGCACGCCTGCGACGCCCGTGTGCGCGGATCAAAGTTGCGTTACGAGCCCGAGCCAAACAAGAACGTGTTGGGTTATTGGACCGAGGTGGGCGATTGGGCCGAGTGGGAATTCGAGGCCCCTGCGGCCGGGGCGTATGAAGTCGAAGTGCAGCAGGGATGTGGCACGGGCAGCGGTGGCGCCGAGGTTGACGTGCAAGTGGCGGGGCAGACGTTGACGTTTGTCGTGCAGGAGACGGGCCACTTCCAAAGCATGATTCTGCGAATGATTGGCAAGGTGCGGCTGCCGGAGGGCAAACAGACGTTAGCGGTGCGGCCGCGGACCAAGCCGGGGCCGGCGGTGATGGACATTCGCCGCGTGGTGCTGCGGCCGGCGGAATAGCGGCAGGCAGCGGCGCTACCGGTGGATCTGTCGGTGCGGCGTATCGGTTCGCAGCAGACGCTCGCCGCGGTTTTCGCGGGCTTGAAGATGCGGCGTGGCGACGGCCCCAATCCCCGAGTGGGCCGTGGCCGGCTTGGCCGACGGCTCGAAGGCGGGAACCTCGGGCTGCCGGGCGCGGGCCAGCGCCGCGCGACGATTACGAATCTGTTGCAACGGGCTAAAGAAGAATCCCAAGGGGCCTGCCAACAGCGCCGGCAGGAACAACAGATTGCCGGCCAGGGCCACCGTGAGCAGCGAACCCATGAGGAACCCGAACCGCTGGGTTGGCGTGAACGGACTCAGCGAAAACACGCTCAGCCCCAGTCCAATCACCACCCAGCTCTGGAACATCGGTCGGGCGCAGTCCTTGTAGGCCAGCATGACCGCTTCCTTGCGGGTCATTCCCTGGGCAATGCCGCGGCGGAACCAGAGCAGGAAGTGGACCACGTCGTCCACGGTGACGCCCAACGCCACAGCGGGCGGCATCACTGTCCCGACGTCCACCACCACGCCGCACCAGCCCATCAGCCCAAACACGATCAGGCCCGGGAACACGCTCGGCAGCAACAACAGCAGCCCTGCTCCAACGTCCTGCACGGCGATAATCAACACCGTGACAATCAGCGCCAGGTCCATGCCGAAACCCTGAATCAGGTTCTCCAACAGGGTTCGCTGCGATTTGTCGACCAGCGGCACCAGACCCGTATAGGTTGCCGTCACGCCGGGCGTTGGTCCATCGCCAATCCCCTTGATGCCGGTGGTGGCGAGCTGGTTGAGCACCGGTTCAACCTGCTTGCGAATCTCGTCGACGAACAGGCCGTAGTCGATGTCTTTGACGGCGCTCACGCGGGCGCTGATTCGCCACACCTCTTCTTCGCGGTCCTCCTTCATGTAACCGTCGTATTGGAACTCCAGGCGACGCTTTTCCAGCCGGCG
>CAYWTU010000581.1:0-3585 GCA_964461275.1 uncultured Pirellulales bacterium
ACGTTTAAGTAGCGGTCGACGAGTTGCCGATAGCTCCGCGATGGTCGAGGCGCCGCGCCAAACAACAATCTCAGGATCCATCGCGGCGTCCTTAGCGACCACACCACGGGCAACGTCGATTTCGTCAAGTGTCGCACGTTTTCGGCGGGCGACCATTGCGTGCCGTGCGGCGCGAAGAAGTCGTCATCGCCTAGCGATCTCCAAAACGCGTCGGCCTGCTGAAAAATGAGCGCCAACTCGGCCAGAAGGTCGTCCCGCGTTGTCGGTTCGGCCTGGCTGAGATTCTTGTTGGCGCTAACGCTGTTGCTGGCCATGTCATTTCGCCGGTTGGCGCGCCCTCAGGCGACGAAGATTCTCCTGCGCCGCCGGGTGATCGCCCGCAGCCTGCCAGGCTTGGACGGCGCCGGCTACATCGCCGCGCTCGGCTAGGATCGTACCGCGCAGAACCTGCGCCGGGGAAAACTTGGGGGCCCGCTGGATCAGTTCGGCAAGTTCGAATTCAGCCTCGGCGTTCTTCCCGCTCTGACGCAGAAAGACCGCAACATTATATCGCGCCAAGACGTCGTCGGGTCTGAGGGCCAGGGCAGCACGGCCCTGCTCGATCGCTTCCGGCAGCCGGCCGACGCGCGCCAGGTCGCCCGCCAACCGGCTGTGTGCCGTCGGCAAGTCCGGATCGGCGGTTTGCCAGGGGCGATACACTGCCGCCGCGAACCAATATGCCGCGATCAAGCCGCCCAGCGCCGACCAGTATCGCCACATTGCCGACGCGCCTGTCGCCGCGACGGTGGAGGTTTGCGCGGTCATGGCGTTGCCGGCATGTTGCCGGTCTCGAAGTGGTTCGAGACCGCCTTTGCCGAGTGCAGGGGGTCGAGTCGATTGAGCGAGGCTCGTGCGGCATCAAGATACCCCAGGCGAATCAATAGCTCCGCTCGTTGAATCTCTTGCAACGTACTTGCCGCTTGCCACTCGGGAATGGACATCTGGCCGGCCCACAAGAGCGCGATGGTCAGCGTTGTACGGCGAAGGTGTTGGAGCGAGGAACTCTTCGCCGTCGAGCCGGGAATGCAGGGCCAGGATACGAGCCACGCCAAGATCAATCCCATGGCCACGACGACAGGCAGCGCCGACCACACGTCGAGCCAATCACTGGCAAGGGTGCGGGCGACATGCCCTTGCCCCAACGTTGGCCCGCAAAACCACACGACGGGGTTGCGAAACTCCTGTACCCACAGGGGTGTCGTAAGCATGGACAGCATGGCCCAAACCACCCCGACGACGCCTCCTCCGGAAAGCAGCGCCCAAGCGCCGCCATTCGACGTGCTCCGCACCGCTGTGGCCATGCCGACCATGAGAAATGGGACCGCCGGCATCAAATACCGGGGACCATACGACCAACCTGCCCGCCAATCGACGGTCGTGGTGGCGAAGACAAGAATTGCGGCGCACGTGGCCGCACAAACCAGCGCCTCGCCTCGCGTCAATTCGCCGCCCGAGTCGGCCTGCGTTCCAACGTGCTTTTGGCACGCCCGCCACAGTCCCCAGGGCCCCAAGAGCAGCGCCGGCGTCACAAAGAACAGCCCTCGGGCCGGAGAGAACAACAGCCCGGGCAGCGCCGCCCAATCGGGCGGCTGCATTCCCAGCCAACCACCCCGGTACGCTTGGGCGAAGTTGGCATCGCTGTGGCTCAAAAAGCCCACGCTCAACGGACCGCCAAAGCAGGCCGCGTTGTAGAGCATCCAGGCGGCCAATGGGGGAAATAGCCCTGCGCCCCAAGCCACCGTGACCGGCAGGTCCAGGCGCCCACGGCCTCCCACCAGGGCCCACGTGCCCAACACAGGCACCGCTAGCAATACCACGAAATCGCAAATAAAAGCACCGCCGGCCAACAGTCCGGCCAATAGCGCCAGGGCCGCTCGGCGGCGGGCATCGGTTTGCGCCCACGCCTCGCGCAGCGAAACGAACGAGAGAAACAGCAGCATTCCGGCGGGAACGTGCGAGTACAAGGCCGTGGAATACGGGAGCCAGCCGCTGCCAAGCGACCCGACGATCACAATCGCCGAGGCGGCCGGGGCGCTGCCTGCCCAAACCGCAAATCGCGGCCACACCCCCCACCAAAACACCGCCGCCGGCAACGACAACCCCACCGCCCGCAGCCAGTAGAAGGTTCCTTCAAAATCCTCAGCAGGGATGAATAGCCGCACCAGCCGAGCCCAAGGCGCCAGCCAGAACGCCACGCCTGGCGGCTTGTCGGAAAAGTACCGGCCGTGGTGCTCGGCTTTGGCCTGGGTGTTGCCGTAGCGGGGCAGGCAGTTGTCGATGGCCAACTCGCCGTCGTCCACCATGGCCAGCGTCTGATAAACCCGCGAACAAGGGTTTGTGTCCTTCCAGTGCGGGTACTGATTCGCCAGGTACAGATAGAACAGCCCCAGAAGTGGCACAAGCCAACGGGGACGAGGCGGCGCGGTGGCGGCGCGTCGGGGCAGGTGCTTGGGGCGAGCCGGGGGAATTGCCATAGCCCCGTAGGATACACGCCCGTCATGCCGGAATGAACCGAACCGGCCGGGGATTATCCTCAATCACCAAGTTGACCTGTCCACGCCATCCGTTTGCCGCCAGTGCAACAGCGTTATATTGGCCCGTAGGTCTCGCCTGTTATCCAGGGGCCCTACATTTCCCGCTTTCAGGAGACTTGTCATGTTGCTGCACAAAAGAATCCTTGCCCTGCCACTGGTGACGCTGGCGGCCGCCGCAGCTTTGACGGGCTGTATTCCCGAGTCCAAGGAGCCGCTGGTCGAACCAAGCGCCGCCCGGCCCGACAACAGCTTGATTGGTCTGTGGCAGCTCAAACAAGCCAATGGCGACGTGCAATACTACCACATCGGCCTGGAGCCCGAGAAGCCGCTCGACCCGCACCGCAGCACGCCCGAGTCGGGCTTGATGCGGTTTTGGCTGATTACCCATTCGGCCGAAAACCGACAGGTGAGCAACGCGTTTGGGATGCAAATGCTCTGCGCCACGGTGGGCGACGCTCAGTACGCCAGCTTGGTCGTGCCGGCCAACGATCCGTCCACCAGCCCGGCCCCGACCTACTGGTTCATCAAGTACCACGTGGACCAAGACACACTGACCACTTGGGGCATGGGCTGGGAAGCGGCGGCCAAGGTGATCGAACAGGGCAATTTGCCGGGTACCATCGAACGCGATGCCGAGGGGAAGCTCAAGCGCGTGTTGCTAACCGCCTCGCGCGACCAGTTGCAGGCCTATCTCAAGAATAACTCGGCAACCTTGTTCCCAGCCGAGGGCAAGAACACCTACAAGCGTGTGACGCCGGCGCGGTAGACAGCGCACTGCGGCGCACAACGAGTGTGTGCCCGGGGGCCAGCCCCTTGAAGCTAGCCCGACGGCATCGGCATTGTAGCGGCACGGCGCGAGCCGCCCGGTAGTTTGTCGGTCTGGTTGTTCGGCCGGAGGGCTTGCGCCCCTGCCGCTTGTTTGTCAATGCAATCGTGCTCGATGACCGTGCACGATCCCGGGAGGCGCGACGAATCCAGACCAGATGGTTGCGTTCGGTTGCTTGACGGCGCA
>CAYWTU010000582.1:0-3580 GCA_964461275.1 uncultured Pirellulales bacterium
CGCAAGGCCGCGGCGAAGGCGTCGAGCGTTTCCTTGCTTTCGGTTTCGGTCGGTTCGATCATCATTGCTTCGCGGACGGTGAGCGGGAAATAAACCGTAGGGGCGTGAAACCCGTAGTCCAACAGCCGCTTGGCGACGTCCATGGCGCTCACGCCGCGATCGGCCTTAAGCGCGGCGGCCGAGGCGACAAACTCGTGCATGCAGCGGTCGCCGTTAGGAACCGGCAGGAAGTCTTGAACCTGACTGAGCAAGTAATTGGCGTTGAGCACCGCGTCGTCCGCCACGCGCCGGAGCCCGTCGGGGCCGTGCGTGCGGATGTAGCAGTAGGCGCGAATCAACACGCCCGTGTTGCCAAAGAAGCTGCGCACCCGGCCGATCGAATCGGGCCGATCGTAGTTCAATCGGTACGCGTCGCCGCGCTTGACGACGATCGGCGAGGGGAGGAACGGTTCCAACATGCCGCGAACGGCGATCGGTCCGGCGCCCGGCCCGCCCCCTCCGTGCGGACCGCTGAAGGTCTTATGTGGGTTGTAGTGCATCATGTCGGCGCCGAAATCACCCGGCCGGGTTCTTCCGAGGATGGCGTTCATGTTCGCGCCGTCCAAGTAAATCAACCCGCCGCGGCGATGCACAAGATCGGCGATGGCGGCGATCTGCGGATCGAACAGCCCCAGCGTGTTGGGGTTGGTCATCATGAATACGCCCACCCGGTCGTCCACGTGACGGGATAGGTCCTCCATGTCCACCAGGCCCCGCGGCGTGCTCTTGACTGAGACCGTCTCGAACCCGGCCATGGCCGCGCTGGCCGGGTTGGTGCCGTGGGCGCTATCGGGAATCAAGACCTTGCTGCGTTGCTCGCCTTGGCGACGGAAATAGGCGGCGGCCACCATGAGCGCCGCCAATTCGCCTTGGGCGCCGGCCGCCGGCTGCAAGCTGACCGCGTCGAGCCCGGCGATCTCGGCCAACATCTCTTGCAGTTCATAGAGGATTTGCAGCAGCCCCTGCAGCGTCGACTCGGGTTGATACGGATGCAGGTCGGCCATGCCGCTGAGGCTGGCCAGCCGCTCGTTGCGCTTCGAGTTGTACTTCATCGTGCACGAGCCGAGCGGATAGAAATGCGTGTCGACCGACATGTTGAGCGTCGACAGGTTGGTGAAGTGTCGCACGACGTCCGGCTCGGACAACTCTGGGAGCGGCGGCGCGCCGGCGGCGAGCGCCGTACTGGGAACCAATTCGGCCAGCGGCCGCGCCGGCACGTCGGAGGCCGGCATACGGGCGGCGCGCCGGCCCGGGCGCGACAACTCGAACAACAATTGGGTGCTGTGTTGGTTCCGCATGGGAATGCAATCTTCGCCTTATGCGTGTAAACAATCGGCCAAGCGATCGATTTCGTCTCGGGTGCGCTGTTCGGTCACCGCGATCAGCCAGGCGTCGCCCAACTCGGGGTACCATGCCGCCAGCGGCACTCCGGCGAAGAACCCCGCCCCGGCCGCGCGATCGAGCAATTCGGCGACGTGACCTTGCGTGTCGCGGACGACAAACTCCTTGAAAAACGGCCGGTCGAAGGCCTGTCGCAGTCGTGCGCCCCGGGCCAATCGCTCGGCTGCGTAGTGCGACTTGCGCAGGCACAACTCCGCCGTCTCGCGCATCCCTTGTGGTCCCATCAGCGCCAGGTATACCGTCGCCCGCAGCGCCAACAGCCCCTGGTTGGTGCAGATGTTGCTGGTGGCCTTTTCGCGGCGAATGTGCTGCTCGCGCGTTTGCAGGGTCAGGCTCCAACAGCGATTGCCACGGCGGTCGACCGTTTGCCCGATCAATCTTCCTGGCATCCGCCGCACCAGCGCCTCGCGACAGGCCAAGATGCCCAGGTAGGGCCCGCCGAACGCCATCGGGCTGCCGAGCGATTGTCCCTCGGCCACGACCACGTCGGCGCCGTAATCGGCGGGTCGTTTGAGCAGCCCCAGGCTGATTGGGTCGACCGCCACGACCAACAGCGCGCCCGCGTCGTGCGTCACCTTGGCCAAGGCCTCCACTTCCTCCAAACAGCCGAAGAAATTCGGATGCTGCACCACGACGCAAGCGGTGTCTTTGTCGACTGCCGCCGCCAAGTCGGCCGGCTTGAGGCCGCCGTCGGGACACGGCAATGTCACCAGTTGCGTATGCAAGTTCGCCAGATACGTCGCCAAGATCTGACGATACTCTGGATGCAGGCTGGCCGGCACAAGGACCTTGCCGTGGCGTTTCGTGGCTGAGACGCACATCAGGGCGGCCTCGGTGGCGGCGCTGCCTCCGTCGTACATGCTGGCGTTGGAGACCTCCATGCCGGTCAACTGACAGATGAGCGTCTGGTACTCAAAGAAAACCTGCAAGTTACCCTGGCTGGCTTCAGCCTGATAAGGCGTGTACGAAGTGTAGAACTCTCCGCGCGAGGCAATGGCGTCGACCGCGGCCGGAACGAAGTGATCGTAACTGCCCCCGCCCAGGAACGACACGCACTGCGCTGCCGAGGTATTCTTGGCGCCCAAACGCCAAAACCGCTGGGTGAGTTCGATCTCGGTCAGCGCCGCGGGCAAGTTCAGTGGGCGATTCAACCGCAGCGGCGCAGGAATCATCTCGAACAGCTCGTCGACGCTCTTGGCGCCGATGGCCGCCAGCATGGCCTGGCGATCATCGTCCGTGTTGGGAAAATAGGGCATAGCGAATTCGTTCACTGGTTGACAAAACGTCGGCCCCGCCCAACGACGATGAAACGCGCCGGCGTCTGGGGCGCTAATGCGCCTCCTCGGCGCACTGCTTCTGATACGCGGCATAGTCCAGCAGGTCGGCCTGCCCGGCGTCGCCGCTAAGGCGAATCTTAACCAGCCAGCCGGCGCCGAAGGGGTCCTCCTTGAGTTTTTCCAAGTCGTCGGCCAGCGGCGCGTTGACTTCGACGATTTCACCTTCGACCGGGCTGTAAATGTCGCTGACCGCCTTGACCGATTCGATCTCGCCCAGTGATTCTCCGGCGGACACTTGCCGGCCGACCTGGGGCAACTCGATAAACACCAGATCGGTCAGCGCCTCGACCGCAAACGCGGAGATTCCTACCGTCGCCAGGCCATCCGAGATCGCCGCCCATTCGTGCGTTTTCGCGTAACGAAGTTCTTCCGGCTTCACGGCAAGTTCCTTTTTCAACGGCAATGGATTCTGTCAACGGTCATGGGTTATGGGGTCAGGCGACGCCGCGGGCGGCTAGCGCCGGTAGAACGGCAGAGGCACGATTCGGGCCGGCTCGACTCGGCCGCGAACGTCCACGCCTAAACCCGACTCCACGCCTGCCAAGGCCCGTTCAACGTAGCCCATGGCGATCGGTTTTGACAGCGTTGGCGAAAAGGTGCCGCTGGTGACCTGCCCCACGCGGCGACCTTGCCAGATGATCGGATATCCGTCGCGCGGGACGCGCTTGCCATCGAGCGTCAGGCCGACGCGAACCCAGGGACCGGGGTTTTCCGCCAGCTTGGCCAGCGCCTCGCGGCCGATAAACGTCGGTTTTTCTAGGTCCACCGCGTAACCCAGGCCGGCCTGGTAGGGGTTAGTTTCC
>CAYWTU010000583.1:0-3579 GCA_964461275.1 uncultured Pirellulales bacterium
CACGCGGCTGCCGACGGCGAAAATCGACCGCCAAATCGGGCTTGGTCAGCTTCAAACCGCAGTCCCAGTGAAACATGAAGGCTCCGCCCGGCCGCCCGATGGAATGCCCGCCGCCGAACTCCGTGCGGCAAACTCCCCAGGCTACCCGGCCGACTCAACGGGCGACAGGCACAGCGGCGACACTTGCCAATCGGTCGGCTCGGGGGGAAAATCCGGCGGTCCAGCGGACGGCGACGCGAAAACGAGTTCGTCGGTCGGACGATTCGGCGCGGGGCCCCACCCACCAAAAACCCACTCACAAGAAACCCAGGGAGATACCGTCTCGTGGGCCACCATCAGACCAAATCGCATCGCAGCGGCAAACATTCGCACCACCAGATTGGCCTGGTGCGGGGTCAATTTGGCAACGTGCCTGAGGACCAATGGCTGGATTGGATTGCGGCCACCGGCTTCGATGGCTGGGAGGAGGCCAGTTGGGAACTGGACCTGGGCCGGTGCGCCACCGACGAGGGCGCCAAGAAATATGCCGCCGAGCGCATCGGCAAGGCCCAGTCGCGCGGACTGGAGATTTTCTCAGTAGCGGCGCACCTGCAAGGCCAGGCCTTGGGGGACGAACCGAGCGCCAAGACGCTGCAATTCCTCGGTGGCGAATCGGTCGAGGCCTACGCCGCCTGGCGCAAGGCCGGCAACAATCCACCCCGAACCGATCCATTTTTCGTTCCGGCCGACGTAGGAAAAATCGCCCACAAGCAGGCCCAAGACTCGTTGGTGGCATGCGTGCGTCTGGCACACTATTTGGGCCAGTTGCAGGACCGCGTGGTGCCGATTTCCGGTTTCGTCGGTTCGCCGGCCAACTGCTGGAGCCATTGGTTTCTGTTTCCGCCGCTCCCCAGCTCGCTGGGCGGGCACCCCATTGCCGACGTCTATCAAGTCAGTCTGGAACTGTTGGTCGAACGGTTCGCCCCGGTATTTCAGGCCTGCCTGAAATACGGCACCACGTACGACCTGGAGTGTCACCCCAGCGAACGGGCGATGGGCGACATTACCAGCGCGGGCGAGTATTTGGCTGCGGTCGACAAGGCCGGATTCGCCAAGGCGGCCGGCTTCAATTTCGATTGCTCGCATATGGAATGGCAAGGCGTCAGCGGCGTGGATTTTATCCGCGCGCACGGCGAGCGAATTCACTGCGCCCACATCAAGGGAGTGCAGGTGATCGACGGCTACACCCGCAACGGCCGGTTGGGGGGCCATCGGCCGATGGGCGACAAACACAACGGTTGGAACTTTGTGACCGCCGGCAGCGCCCGCGATGCCGCCCCGCTGGAGGAGTTGCTGGTTGAGTTGAATCGGGCCGGCTACAGCGGCGCGATCTCCATCGAATGGGAAGACAACGACTGGGAGCAGCACGACGGCGGCAAGGCTGCGCTGGCCAACGTGCACAAGGCCGACCGCGCTCCGAGCCTGATGCGGCACGATGAGCAGCTCAAGGCCTAGCAGGATCGCAAACAGGTCCAGCCGCGGTGCGGGTGCATGCGCACCCGCGCTGCAATCGTTATGGGAGCGGACGCTGACGCGCCGTCGGTGGAATGGATGGTTTCCTAGGCACCCGGGCCTCGCTGATGTTGGACGTGGTCTTCCTGGCCATGTTCGCTGTCTTGCCGCTGATGGGTTGGGCGATCTGGTTGGCCAAGCAACGGCGCTTCGCACTGCACAAGCGAGTGCAACTGACGTTGGCCGTGGTGCTCTTGGCGACCGTGACGCTGTTCGAGCTGGACATCCGCTGGCACGGTTGGCGGCAGCGCGCGACCGCGTCGCCGTATTACGGCACTGTGTCCAATGGCACGGAGACGACTTGGGGCTGGGTCGACCGCGTGCTGGCCGTGCATCTGTGCTTTGCCGTGAGCACGAGCGTGCTTTGGATTCTGGTGGTGACGCGGGCGCTGCGCAGCTTTCCCGCGCCGCCGGCGCCCGGCAGCCACAGCCCCTGGCACCGCCGCTGGGCCAAGCTGGCCGCGCTCGACATGACCGCCACGAGCCTGACCGGCTGGGTGTTTTACTATCTGGCCTTTGTGGCGTGACGCCTGAAGTGCCAGATTCGAAGCGCCAGGCCGCCCACCGCCAATAGCAGTGCGCTGCCGGGCTCGGGGACGTTGGCGCTTCGCACCGCCGCCAGCGAGCCCCCGGCCAGCGAGCCAAGCGCCACATCGAACGGACCATCCAGGCCATCGACGCCGTTGGCGAACAGCGTGGCGTTGCCCGCGCTGTCGAGCTTGACCAGCGAGTTACCCAGATAGTTGGCCACCCACAAGTGCCCTTGGTCGTCAAAGTTCAGCCCGGTCGGGCCCACGATGCCGTCCGCCAGATTGGCGAATACCGAAACGACGCCGGCGGACGTGATCTTGTAGACGACGCTGGTCAGCGCGTCGGCGACGAACACGTTGGAGCTGGGGTCAACCGCCACGCTGATCGGCGCGAATAATCCATCGGACGAGTCGGCCAGCACGCTCAGATTACCCGCCAGGTCGACCCGCTGCACCTGCTGGGCGTCGATGTCGACGACCACCAGCGTGCCGTCGGGCGCCACGGCCACGTCGAACGGCTGCGACAATCCATCGCCGGAGTCGGCCACGACCGTGCCGTTGCCCGCCGGGTCGATCCGCAGGATGTTGCCGGCCAGGTAGTTTGCCAACACCAAGTTGCCCGCGTGGTCCAACGTCATTCCCACGGGCGTGACCACGCCGTCGGCGATGTTGGCAAACACGCTGGCGGTTCCATCGGGCGCAACGCGGACCACCCGGCTTTGCAGGAAGTCGGTGACGAACAGGTCTCCGGCTGCGTCGTAGACCGAACCAATGGGCGTCAACAGCCCATCGACGCCGTCGGCCAAGAGCGACGGCGTGCCTGTGTGGTTGAAATTAAGCACCTGCTTGCTGTCGAGATTGATGGCCGTCACGACGGCGTTTTCGGGATCGCCTTGCACGCGGAGCACGACGGAATTTGGCTGATAGTCGACCGCCCAGTTCAAACCGCCGGACAGCGAGGGCAGGCTGGTCGAATTGAACTGACCGCTGATCGAATTGGCGTGAACGATTTCGAAGGCGTGGCCCGCCACCGGCACGTAACCGTTGGCCAGACTGACGGAAAGCGTGCCAGCCAAGGTGGCCGTGCCGTTGACTTTCACGGTGTCGAACAACACGCCCTGCGTCAGCCCGCCGACGTCGACGTGGAAGGCGGCGGCCGAGCCCTGCGTGAAATTGCCGTAGACGTCCGTTCGTCCAATCGTCTCGCCGGGCGCGAGCACGCCCAGACCGGTGTTGTTCAAATTGAACGGCAACGTCGGCTGCCCAAATTGGTCGACGCGTAGAGTGCCGGCCGACCAATTGAATGCCGCCGTACCGGTCCCTTTGCTAATCAGGTCGGCCGACAGCGTCCCGCCGTTGAAGTCGAACGTGCCATTGCTGGTCCCCATGCCGATGGCGATCGACTGGGCGTTGATGAGACCGCTGGCGCCGGTGGTCAAGACTCCGCTGGCGCTTCCGGAACTGCCATTGGTGCGGCTGCCGCCGACCACCTGGCTGC
>CAYWTU010000584.1:0-3567 GCA_964461275.1 uncultured Pirellulales bacterium
TGCTTGCGGCGCGGGTCGATTCGGCCGCACAGGCGGAGGAGTTCGTTACATGGTGCAAGTTTGCGCCGCGCGGGATGCGGGGCATGAACACCAGCGGTTGGGACTCGCGCTACACGCACAAGTCGCAGCAGCAATTTGCCTCTGACGCCAACCGCGACCATTTGATTGGGGTGCAGATCGAAACCAGCGGGGCGCTGGAAGACGTGGAAAAAATCGCCGCCATCGACGGCGTCGACTATCTGTTCCTGGGCCCCAGCGATCTATCGCAATCGTTGGGCTACTTGGGACAGATTACGCACCCTGTGATTTGGGACGCGGTGGACCGGATTTCCGCGGCTTGTCGCAGGCACAAGAAGCATTGGGGCACGGTGCCGGCCGATCCCGACTTCGCGGCCAAGGTGGTGGACAAGGGTTGCCGGATGCTGATCATCGGCGGCGACATTGTCTGCACCAAGCGCGGGATCGAGGCGGTTCAAAGTTCCTACGGCAAGTTTTTCTCTAAGTAACGGAACGCGGCCGTGGCGGACGAGGCGGCAGCACCGACCGCGAATCGCCGCTGGGCCACGGCGGCCGCGGCGCTTTTCCTGGCGGCCATTGCCCTGTACGTGCCGTCGCTGGACGACGGATTCTTGACGCTCGACGACCATCTGTTGATCGTCGAGAACCGCGTCATCCAACCGCCGGCGGCGCAGCTGGAGCGGGTATGGGAGGCGCCGTTGTTTGAGATCTACATGCCGCTGACCTACACGCTGTGGGCGGTCGAGTCGGCCCATTTTCGCTCGCCGAACCGCGCGGGTGAATTGGGTCGGCTTGTGCCGGGGCCGTTCCACTTGGTGTGCGTGCTGCTGCACGCGGCCAACGCGGTGTTGACGTTGACGTTGTTCAGGCAATTGGGCGCAGGGCTACTGGCCGCCGCGTGTGGGGCGCTTTTGTTTGCCGTTCATCCTCTGCAAGTGGAAAGCGTCTATTGGATTACCGAGACCAAGGGGACGCTGAGCGGGTTTCTCGGTTTATTGGCGGTTGCGTTGTATGTGCGCTCGGTGGCATGGCGGAGGAGTGAGGATTCATCCGCTCGCTCGTCGCACGACACCTCAGTATCAAACAATATGCCGCTTCCCCCTCACCCTAACCCTCTCCCAAAGGGAGAGGGGAGCAGGAGGTCGCGTTTCGTCGGCATTTCGTATTACGTTGTGGCAACCATCTGTTTCATCCTGGCTCTATTGGCCAAACCGTCGGCCGCGGCGATTCCGCTGTTGGCCCTGGTGTTGGAGGTCGGTTGGCTGCGGCGACGGTGGCGACCGTCTGTGCTAGCGCTCGCTCCTTGGTTCTTGGCGACGGCTGGGTTCGCTTGGGTGGCCAAGGGGGCGCAAGGCGACGAGCTACTAGAATTCGTGCCTGCCTGGCGACATCGGCCGCTGGTGGCGCTCGACGCCTTGGCGTTCTACGTTCGCAAGGTTTTTTGGCCCGCCGATTTGGCGATCGACTATGGCCGCACACCGTTGGCGGTGCTCAGAGACATAGGTCCAACGCTGGCGTGGTCGGCCGAGTCGATCGTCGTGTTGACCGGCCTGGCCGTCGGTTGGCGTCGGCGACGGCCTTGGGCCGTGGCGGGGTGGGTTTTCATTGCCGCACTGCTGCCCGTTTCCGGGCTGATCTCGTTCGCGTTTCAGACGTACAGCACCGTGGCCGATCGTTACGCGTATTTGGCGCTGTTGGGCCCGGCATTGGCGCTGGTCTGGTGGTTGGCCGACGGTCGACGCTGGAAGGCCGTTTTCACGGGCTTGGCCCTTGTTGCCCTAGCGGCGGTGAACCTATCGCAAGGAGCGTATTGGCAAACCAGCCGCGCGCTGTACGAACACACGCTCACGGTACATCCACAGAGCTGGTTGGCGCAGTTCAAACTGGCGATGCTCAATGGCCAGGAGGCCGACGCGGCGCTGTCCCGCGGCGACCGTGCCGCCGGCGAGCGGCTGCGCGCCGCCGAGTTGGTGCGCTACCGCGAGACGCTCCAGATCAAAGCCAACCTGGCCGGCGCGCGGGCTAACTTGGGGTTCTTGCTGTTGCGACTGGACCGCTGGAGCGAGGCGGCCGAGGAGTTTGAGATTCTGCTGGCGCAGCGTCCCGACGAACCACGCGGGCACACGGGCCTGGGGATCGCGCTGTTCCAACTGGGCCGTACCGAGGCGGCCGCAGCGCAGTTCCGTGAGGTGGTTCGGCTGCGGCCCAACCGTCGGACGGCTCACCTGCAACTTGGCTTGGCCCTACTGAAACTGGGCGAGTACGCGGATGCTCAGGCGGCGCTGCAGCGAGTGATTTCCGATCGCGCCGAACCAGTCGAGGCAATTTGGCGGCTGGCCCAAGCGCTGCAGTGTCAAGGAAGTTTCGCAGAAGCGGCGCGCGAGTATCGACGTGCGCTGCGAAACAAACAAACGGCCCCGACGGTGGCCGCCGACCTGGCCTGGCTCTTGGCGACCCACGATGACCCGCAGATTCGGCAGCCCAGCGAGGCGTTGCAGTGGGCGCGCCGGGCGTGCGCGGACGCCGCGGCACTCGACGATCCGGTGCGGCAGGATATCTTGGCCGCGGCATTGGCGGCCTCAGGGGAATTCTCGGCAGCGGAGTCGACGGCCCAGCGCGCCGCCGACGTGGCCCAGCGCAGCAACCTGTCATCGTTGGCCGACGAAGTCCGCGCCCGCGCGCTGCTGTATCGCGGCCAGGAGCCGTTCATACAATCTCGGCCGTTGCCTCGCGCCGCCGCGGCGATAGACTTCGACCTTGGTCGCCAGGAATAGCCGGAGGAGGGTTTTCGCCATGTTCCGTTCCCGCGCTTTTGCTGGTCCGCTGTTGGCTTTGGCATGGTGTGCCATGGCGGTCTTTGCCGACGAGAAAGCCGACGAGAGACAGTCGAGGTCTCGCCAGCAGACCACGGCCGATGTCCATGAATATCTGCGGCAACGGGTCGAGCGGCTGGAGGCCCGGGAGCCGGCGGTCACGTTGTCGGTCGACGAGTGGCGCGCCGCACGCCCTAGGCTGCGCGAAGAGCTGTTCGACATGCTTGGCCTGGCGCCGTTGCCAAAGCGATCGCCGCTGCACGCCACGGTCACTGGCCAAGTCGAGGCGTCGGGCGTCGTGGTGGAGAAGCTCGTGTTTCAATCACGGCCTGGCTTGTACGTCACGGCCAATTTCTACCGTCCTGCGGAAGTGGCGGAACCGTTGCCGGCGGTGCTGTACCTCAATGGCCACGCCAAGGCGGTCGAAAACGGCGTATCCTTGGGCAACAAAGTTTCCTATCAACATCACGGTTGCTGGTTGGCGCAAAACGGCTACTGCTGCCTGACGATCGACACCCTGCAACTGGGGGAAATTCCCGGCGAACATCACGGCACATATCGCCTCGGACAGCAGTGGTGGGTCGCCCGAGGTTACACGCCGGCGGGCGTTGAGGCCTGGAACGCCATTCGGGCGCTCGACTATTTGGAGACGCGGCCCGAGGTCGACGCGAAGCGGATCGGCGTGACCGGCCGCAGCGGCGGCGGGGCCTATAGCTGGTGGCTGGCGGCGCTCGAC
>CAYWTU010000585.1:0-3565 GCA_964461275.1 uncultured Pirellulales bacterium
GCGGCTGGCAACAGATGGACGGCGGCCTGGCATCGGCCACGGTCGGGCTGACGACGGCCACCTATTTCACGTTTCTGCCGTCGTTTCTGTTCATCCTGCTTGGGGCGCCTTGGATCGAGACCACGCGCGGCCAACTCCGGTTGGGCGCCGCGCTGGGGGGCATTACGGCGGCCGTGGTGGGCGTGATCCTTAGCCTGGCGCTTACGTTCGGTCGCGAGGCGTTGTTTTCCGGCGATCCGCTCGTGGGAGGCCCGGGTGACATTGACCTGGCGGCATGGGCGATCGCCGCGGCGGCGTTTTGGGTGTTGTGGCGTTGGAAGTGGGACGTGCTGTGGGTGGTGTTCGCCGGCGCGCTGGCAGGGTTGGGGTTGCACGCCTTGGCATTGTAGGGTCAAACGGAACGGCCATGTCCAAGCCCACCGACGTCCGGATTGTCGAAGTCCGTCACGAGTTCCAACGCTACGCCTATCGCACGCCGATGAAATTCGGCGGACGGGTCGTCACCGATGCGACGGTGATGGACGTTCATTGCACGGTCGAGACCCGTGACGGGCGACGCGGCAAGGGGCTGGGTTCCATGCCGCTGGGCAACGCCTGGTCCTGGCCAAGCGGAAAACTGTCGGGCGAGGAGACGCTCACCGCGATGGTGGCCTTCGCCGAGCGCCTACTGGCCAACACGGCCGCGCTTCGCTCGGTCGGGCACCCATTGGATTTGACGCACGAATTGGCGACCGGCCACGCCGACGCGGCGGCGGCCGTCGAGTGCGAGCAACATCTGGCCGAATCCATTCCGATCCTGGCGCAGCTTGTGGCGGCCAGCCCCATCGAGGCGACGCTGCACGACGCCTTTGGCAAAGCGCTCGGCATCAGTTCGTACAACGCTTTGGGGAGCGAATTCGCCCATCGCGACTTGTCGCATTACCTCAATGCCGACTTTGCCGGCGAATTTCTCGATCGTTACACCAGCCGCGAGCCGAAGCCCAGACTGCCGCTGTATCACTTGGTCGGCGCGCTCGATCCGCTTACCGACGCCGATGTGCCGGCGGCCATCGGCGACGGTCTGCCCGAAACCTTGAAACAGTGGATCGCGGCCGACGGCCTAACGCACCTGAAGATCAAGCTGAACGGCGACGATCTACGCTGGGACGTGGACCGCGTGGCGGCCATTGAGCGGGTGTCGTCCGAGGCGCAGGCGGCGCGGGGCTGCGGCGCCTGGTTCTATTCATGCGACTTCAATGAACGTTGCGCCAATGTGCAGTATGTGCTCGATTTTCTCGGCCAGGTGAAGGGGCGTTCGCCCGCGGCCTACGAGCGGATTCAGTATATCGAGCAGCCCACGCACCGCGATCTTAAGGCGCATCCCGAAAACAAAATGCACGCAGCGGCGCGGCAGAAACCGGTGGTGATTGACGAATCGCTGGTCGATTTCGAGAGCCTGTTCTTGTGTCGCGAAATGGGCTACTCCGGCGTGGCGCTGAAGGCTTGCAAGGGGCACACGGAGGCGCTTCTGATGGGCGCCGCGGCGCAGAAGTACGGCATGTTTCTCTGCGTTCAGGACCTGACCTGTCCTGGGGCGTCGCTGTTGCACTCGGCCAGTCTCGCGGCCCGCATTCCCGGCGTGACCGCCATCGAGGGCAATGCCCGCCAATACTGTCCGGCGGGCAACCGCGGTTGGGCCGAGCGCTTTCCTGGCATGTTTCACATCACCGACGGCACGGTAGGAACTTCCGCCTTGGCTGGTCCTGGACTGGGATTCTAGCGGCTGCCAATTTTTCCCAGTCCCGCTCCCTACTCCGGCTCTTTCCACGTCTTCAGGTGGCGCGACAATTGTTCGTCTAGCTTGGCGATGCGACGGCCCATCCGCTGGCTCAACGGCAAGGTCGCTTGTCCGTTGGCCAGGTCGTCGATGTACTGAGAAAACTCCTGGCGAACCTCGGCCGGGCCATGCAGGCAGAAGTGAACCCAGGCCCAGGCGTCGCGATACTCGCGCCGGCTCATATCCTCCAATTCGACGTGCCGCTCGAGCTCGGCAAGCGGCGCGGCGCCGGACCATGGGTTCCAGCGGAGATTGGCCAGGTGCGGATGGTCGTACATCCGCTCGGCGGCCGGTACCTCGAAGTATTCCGCCAGCCCTTCGTCGAGCCACAGCGGCAGATCGCTCAAGGCCGTGTGCAGCAGCGCGTGCGTCGCCTCATGGCGCAGGTCGACGTCGAATTCGCGGCTGCGGTAGGCGTAAACCATTCCGTGTCCGCTGGCCTTGACGAACAAAGCCCGCCGCAACGGCACGCCCGGGTACTTCGCTTCCAGGTATTGCCGATAGCTTCCCTTGTCGCCGAACAGGTATAGTTCCACAGCCTCGCCCGACGGCCGCAGGCCCAATTGGCGCTGCAAATCGCCGCTGAGCCGAGTCAATTCGTCGAACAAGTGCCGATCGTCGTCCAACTTGTAATTGGCGCGGCACACAAACGGCGCCACCGCTCGGCCGTCAATCCATTCCTCGGCAATCCCAACCCGCCCCGGGCCGCAGGCGATGAGTACCAGTACGGTGAGGACAAAACCAGCGCGCATAAGCACCACGCGGCAGTGTAAGTCGCCGCAGTCGCTAGAGAGAATTCGATGCGGAGGCGGGAGTATTGGAAACGACCGCTGGCGGGTCAAGGACGATTTGCCCTATCGCCAAACCGCCGCAGTGTCCATGCTGCGAGCCGCGGCCCCGTCGGAGTTAGCACGGGTCGGAACAGAGAATCCGCGAAGAACCGTTGTTCCTGACTCCGCCTAGGGGCTACAATTTAGCCAGACTCACCACTCGCCGGGCGAGCCATGCCTGGCCTATTTTGTCGCTGCTATGCAATCAACCGGCGAAAACTGGTCGCCTGATGTGGAACACGCCGCCCTGAGCGACACGGGCCTGCGGCGGACCAGCAACCAAGACTCGCTGGTCGTTCAACCGGCTGCCAGTTCCCCCGTCTTTCAGGAGCGGGGGCACCTGTTCGTGGTGGCGGACGGCATGGGCGCCCATGCGGCAGGTGAACTGGCCAGCAAGATGGCCGCCGACATCATTCCGCTCACCTACCACAAGCTGCGCGAACAGCCGCCGCTGGTCGCGCTGCGGCAATCGTTTGAGGACGCCAACGAGAAAATCTTCAACCGCGGACGAGCCAACGCGGAATTTCACGGCATGGGAACGACCGCCAGCGGGCTGTTGTTGTTGCCCACCGGGGCGGTCGTGGCCCACGTGGGCGACAGCCGCGTGTACCGCGCGCGGCAAGGGCGCATCGAGCAACTGTCGTTCGACCATAGTCTCGCCTGGGAAATGACGGCCGGCGGACAAATTCGTGACCACCAGGTGCCCATCTACATTCCCAAGAACATCATTACGCGTTCCTTGGGACCGAACCCTCAGGTGCAGGTCGATCTCGAAGGTCCGTTTCCCATTCGCTTGGGCGATACCTTTCTGCTTTGCAGCGATGGCTTGACGGGACAGGTGGAAGACAAGGAGATCGCCACCATCCTGGCCTGTTTGCCGCCGCAGGACGCTGTGCAACTATTGGTTGACCTGGCGAAC
>CAYWTU010000586.1:0-3563 GCA_964461275.1 uncultured Pirellulales bacterium
CCGGCTGAGGCGATTGGCAATGAGGAGCAGCTCGGTGGCTGTCTGTCGAATTGAGTGGCGGTTTTTCGATGTCGAATGCGTGGATAGCACCGATGCATCGACTGGATTTTGGCATTGGATCATTGTGTTCCTTCCGTTGCATTGATGGTGCAGTGGCCTGCGCGGCGAGAGCGCGTTGTACGGACGCGAAGGCCGGGGAGAGCAGGCGCTGTCAGGGAGGCGATTCGTCGGCGTCAGGGCCTGAAATGCCCTTGATGGTAGGCGCCGAACAGCAGCACGGCTGCGACAATGCAGCCGATCACGATCGACTCTGTCAGATAGCCAACGACGAGTGCCGTAACCAGGACCCCGTTCAGGGTGGCGGCATTGAGTTTATGGCGGGCGGTCATGCGGATGCCTTGGGCTCTCAGAGGGTTCTTGTCTCGGCTCTTTCGAGCGAAGTGGTTGTCGCGCGGCCGCAATACTGCGTACCGATTAGTGGGGCACTGTCGCGTTTCGCAGCGACCGCCCGGCGCCGTTGCGGCAGGTAGCTGACGCGCCGCTCGTCGAGGGCGTCCCAGTTGACGGTCTGCGGCGGGCGATCGTGGATATCGAGCAGCGAAAATCCACGGCGACGGATCATGTCGAGCGTCTCGCCGGTGGCCTCGGCCACCTCGCGTTCCAGTTCGGCTTGGGTCATGTGGGCTCCTTGGTTGGGGAAAGAAACTAGCGAAGGCAGAAAACGAAAACACACAGGCCCGGCGCGTAACGCGACCGACTGGGCCAACAAGGGATTGCGAATTCACCCGAGCAGCGGGCGATCGCAGAAAGAACGGCAGCCGCGGCGAAGCGGCCGCGGATCAGAAGCGGCGGTCAACTAGATGCCGCAGCCGCATTCGTAAGGGTCGCCTTGCCAGCGGCCATCGCCGGTCAGCTCGATGAGTTGCGGCGTTGACTGGGATTGGTCGCTTCGCTGCACCTCCAACACCGGCGGCAATTCCGCCTTCGGACGAGGCGATCGAGGCGAGCCCTAGGCCCGATTGTTGCTGACACAGGACGGTTCGTCCTGTGTCAGCAACGCCGATGTGTCGACCCTGAGGTTTGGAGGGGCGCCGTCCACGTTGCGTCGAGCGAGTCAAGACACCGGACTCAAACGGTCGGGGGCGATCGGCGCGTCGATCCGATTTACCGTGTCTTGGTTCAGCGGGAATTGGAGTTTCGGCGGTGGGGGGTAGGCGAATCATAGAGGGGTGTCCTGCCGGGGATTTCGCGGCCTCCGGCCGCGAAGGTTTAGCGCGTCAGGCCTATCCCGGAGCCGTGCGGGGTGTTGCAACACTGGCACACCATCGGTCAAGGCCAAGCTACTTTGGCAGCGGAGGCTGCGCAACCAGGCATTGAGCGAGTTGCTGAATCAGCTCGGTCACGATGTCGGCCTTGCGGACCAAAGCTGCTTCAAGCTCCAGGATTCTCCGGGTCTGACCGTCAACGCGGGCCCGCGTGAGGCGGTGGGCTGCAAGGCCCGCTCGGCTTGGCTGAGCACCTGTTTGGTCCACAAGTAGACCTGGCTGGGCTGAGTTTTCAACTTGTCAGCCGCCAGGTCGGAATTGGGCTGCTTGCCGGGCCGTACGGCATTTCCGAGCGTTGGCATGATAGGAATCGCCGGTCAGGGATGCCGCGTGACCCCCGAGCCAAGAAGTTCAATTCCCACTGAGGCGGGACAGTCGACCCGCGGAGGAAAGTCGCAACGCGCAGTTTGGTGGCCGTCGAGAGGAACATCTCGCTAGTTTGCATTAGCCTTCGTGCGACTAAAGGTGGGGGGCGGTTCGCCGAGCCTGCCGCGCCTCGGACCCAACTTATGAATCGGTGGACGCCACAGCACAACTCCGAGTAGGCCAATCTGGCAAAGAGCTGTCGGAAAGTAGTCACGTTTCTCCGATCTCCGATCAAATTTTGGTTGCGGCTCACCGCAGTGGCCACTAGGCTGTCAGTCGTAAGAAGTCTGCAGCAGCGTCGACTCAGGAGGAATCGCCGACCAGTACATGCCAGTTTCATCCGATCGCAATGCATTCAGGTAACCATATGTGGCATTTTTCACTTTTCCGTCGAATTTGTCGCAGCGACCAACTAACGCAACGTCATTCATCGCGTCTAATTCAGCCGCTCGAAGAGCGACGGCTGCTGTCGTTGACGCCGCCCGTTTTGGATTTCATTCCGAACCAAAGCGCCACGGTCGGCGTGCCGCTAACGCTGACCATCCACGCCACCGACGCCGACGGACCGGCAAACGAAATCGGTTACCTGCTCGATCCCGATGAAACGCCAGCCGGCGCCGTCGTCGATCGTGCGGTCGGCGCCTTTAGCTGGACGCCCAGCGAAGCGGGTACGTTCCGCTTCGTGGCTATCGCCATCGACACCGCTGCCCCGCCTCAGATCGATGCGCAGCAGTTTCGCGTTACGGTAACGGCCGGCGGCGCCAATCAATCGCCGGTGAATACCGCGCCAGCTTCGGCGACAACAAACGAAGACCTCGCGCTCGTCTTCTCCTCGATCAACAGCAACGCCATTTCGGTCAGCGACCCCGACGCCGGCACGAGTGATGTGGAAGTCGCGCTTACCGTTACGAATGGCGTCCTCTCACTTGCTGGGCTTACTGGTCTCACGCTTACCGTCGGCGTCGATGGGCAAGATGAGCCGGCAATCACCGTGCGCGGACCGCTAAGCGCGATCAACGCGGCGCTCGATGGTCTGCGCTTTACTCCGACGGCGAATTTCAATGGAACCGCAACGCTCGCGATCAACAGCAATGACCTAGGACACAATGGGACTGGAGGCGCCAAGACCGACAGCGACGAAGTCAGCATTACCGTCAATGCGCTGAACGACGCCCCCTCGTTCACCAAGGGCTTCAATATCGTGCTGTCCGAGGACAGCCCGGGCGAGACGGGGTTGCCTTGGGCCACCTCGATCAGCCCCGGACCGGCAGATGAGGCGGGGCAAACTGTCGACTTTACCGCTCAGGTCGATCACCCCGAGCTGTTCAGTGTGCAACCAACGATAGCGCCCGATGGATCGCTCAGCTTCACGCCGGCCCTCAACGCCTTCGGCGTGGCGACCGTGTCGGTCGTCGCACATGACAACGGCGGCACGGCCAACGGCGGCAGCGACACCTCGGCGCCGCAAGTCTTCACCATTACGCTTCAGCCGGTCAACGACAGCCCGTTGTTGGCGCCGATTGCCGATCGGCAAGGATCGGTCGGCGTCGCGGTAACGTTTACCGCCTCGGCTACCGACGTGGACGGCGATACCTTGCGCTACCAGGTAGCGCAGGTGATCGAGCAGCCCGCTGGCGGCAATGGCGACACGGCGACGATCGATCCGACAACCGGGGAGTTCAGTTTCACGCCCAGCGTCGCCGGCGATTACTCGTTCCTGATCAGCGTCGCCGACAACGGCTCGCCTCCGCTGGCCGACACCAGCGAGGTCCTGGTTACGATTAACGCCCAAGGTTTTATCGAGCCGCCCGCCTTCGATCTTTCCAGTGGCTCGAACGTGGTGGCGCCGCAGACCTCAACGGCGTCGAAGGT
>CAYWTU010000587.1:0-3562 GCA_964461275.1 uncultured Pirellulales bacterium
GCGAAGTCGATTTTCGCGACCCACGCCGCGACCACACCCACGGCCGAATCTGGCGCGTCACGGCCAAGGGACGGCCGGCCTTGCCGCGTCCCAACTTGGTTGGCGCCGGCGTGCCCGCATTGCTAGATCAATTAAAATCGCCCGAGGGTTGGACGCGTCAGTTTGCCAAGCGCGTACTAAAGGAACGCGGCACGGCGGCCGTGGCGCCAGAGTTGGTTTCGTGGACGGCGGGGCAGGCGCCCGACGACCCTCAGTCCGACGAGCATCGCCTTGAGGCGCTCTGGGTGTACCAATCGTTGGATGTCGTCGAGCGAGATTTGCTGCTGAACCTGTTGCACAGCGCCGACGGTCGCATTCGGGCGGCGGCGGTGCGTGTGGCCAAGCATTGGCAGACGCGATTGCCAGGCGCCCTGGAAGTGCTGACCGCTGCCGCGACCGACCCCCATCCGCGAGTCCGCTTGGAAGCGGTACGGGCGCTGGCGGCAAACGGCAGCGCACGGGCGGCCGAGGTGGCGCTGCGGGCGCTCGACCATCCGCAAGACCGATTTCTGCAGTACGCCCTGTGGCTCACCGCCCGAGAGCTGTCACCGGTGTGGTTGGCGGCGCTCGACGAAGGGACGCTCGACTTTAGCGGCCGGGCCGAACATCTGTTGTTCGCGCTCGAGGCGGTCGAGTCGCCGCGCGTGGTGGCGCCGCTAGTGCGATGGATGAATCAAGGCCGAATTCCAGAAGACCAACAACAACGGGCGCTGGTGCTCATCGCCCGCACCGGCGGACCCGATGAACTCAGGCACGTCTATGAGCAGGTGGTCCTTAACGACTCGGTTCCCACGGCCCGTCGGGCGCAGCTTTTGCAAACGTTGGCCGAAGGGTCAACGCTGCGAAAGGTGGCGCCCCGAGGCGAACTGTCGGGGCTGACCGCGTTGGTTACGGCCGATGATCCCGCGCTGGCACAAGCGGCCGCCATCGCGGCCGGCGCTTGGAAGGTGACAGCAGCGGCCGAGGCGCTCTCCGCACGGGCTCGTGATCAGGCGGCGCCGTCGGCGCTGCGGCGGGCCGCTCTCGAGGCACTAGCGGCGCTGGGCGGCGATAGGGATTTCGAGACCTGTCTGGATCTGGCCGGCGCGAGTCAACCGGCCGAGACGCGACAAATGGCGGTCGAGGCGCTGGCCAAGGCCGAGGTCACTCGCGGCGCGCCGGCCGCCGTCGAGCTGTTGGCCGACGCATCGTTCACGCTCGACCCCGCCCCCATCTTCTCGGCCGTCCTGGTGCATAAGGATGGGCCGGCCCTGTTGGCCAAGGCCCTAACGGGCACAACGCTGCCCGGGGACGTCGCCAAATTGGGTCTGCGCACCGCCCGCAGCATGGGGCGACAAGATCAAACGCTGATCGACGCCTTGAACGCGGCCGGCGGCCTAGCAGGTGGGCCGGTTTCGCTGTCGTCCGAAGAACTTTCGCAACTGGTCGCGGCGGTGCAGTCGCAAGGCGACGCCGCTCGTGGCGAAGCGCTGTTTCGGCGCGGCGACTTGGCCTGCCAGAAGTGCCACGCCATCGCCGGCGCCGGCGGAAAGGTGGGCCCCGACCTGATCAGCATTGGCGCCACCGCGCAGGTCGATTACCTGGTCGAGTCGATCTTGCTGCCCAACAAGGCAGTCAAGGAAAACTATCACGCCCAATCCGTCGCCACGCTCGATGGCCACGTGATCAACGGAATCGTCGTCCGTCAAACCGACAGCCAACTCGTGCTCCGCAACGGCGATGATCTGGAAGTCGCCGTGCCTCTCGATCAAATCGAAGAGCGGGCACAAGCGGCTTCGCTGATGCCTAGCGGCCTGGTCGATTCGATCACGCGCCCTGAATTGGTCGACTTGGTGCGGTTCTTATCCGAGCTGGGTAAGGTCGGCCCGTACTCCATCAGTCCGGCGCGGGTGGTGCGCCGCTGGCAGGCGCTGGCCGCCACCCCCCAGAACGTCAAGCTGATGCAACGCGTGGGAACCGACGGCATCGTTCGCCGCGCCAGCGCCCCGCTCGCCGGCGAAAAAATGGAAGGCTGGAGTCCGGCCTACAGCAACGTGGCGGGCGGTTTGCCGCTAGCCGAATTACCGTCGCTCAAGCCCAGCGAAGGGCAGAACTCGGTGGCCTTGGTCCGCTGTCAGATCGATGTTTCGTCCGCCGGCAAAGTGGCCCTCCAACTGGGGTCGACCGAGGGGTTGAGCTTGTGGGTCGATGGCCGCACGCTGGACCTGGCCACGCAGCCGCCCCATCAGGTCACGTTCGAGTTGGCCGCGGGCCTGCACACCTTGACGCTGGCGGTCGACCTGGCGGTGCGCCAAGGCGAGCTGCGCTGCGAATTGGTCGATGCTTCCGATGCCCCGGCCACGGCCCAGTGGCTGGCGGGCAAATAACAACTCTGTCGACAGAAGGTTCGTCGTATGATTCATGACACATTGCAACTCGCTCCCCGCTACGTGCAATGGCTGCCGCACACCGCCGCCGCGTTCGACTTTATTCGGCGGCACGCCGGGCCAGGGCTGAAGGACGGCCGGCACGAGATTGACGGCGAGCGCTGCTTTGCCATTGCCAATAGCTATGAAACGCGCGATCCAGTGATCTTTCATCCCGAGGCCCACCGCAAGTACCTGGACGTGCAGTATCTGATCGATGGTCGGGAGGTAATTTACTGGTCCCCGCTGGAACAGGTGGGCCCGCCGACTCAAGAATACGACGCGGCAAAGGACATCATCTTCTACCAGCGCAACGATCGGGGCCGGCCGTTCACGCTGTCGCAAGGCGATTTCGCGATCTTCTTGCCCGACGATGCCCACCAGCCCGGTTGCCTGGTGGACGGCGCCTCCGGCCGGGTGCAGAAGGTGGTCGTCAAGGTGCAGGTGGTTTAGGCCGCGTGCGGGCGCGTTACAGCCAAAGGTGCAAGCGACCTTGCATCAGGTCGGGCAGCTTCCGCTGTACGTAGCGGCGAATCTGGTCGATGTGATACCGCGTGCTGAAATGCGCCGCCACGATCACCTCGTTTTTGAACCGGTCGCGACGCTGGATGAGGTCGTCCAGGTGCATGTGGCCAAACTTGTGGATTTTTTCCTTGCGGTGGCGCGGCGCGACGAACGTCAACTCGGTGATGAGCACCTGAGCCTCATACAGTGCCGGACACCAATCGAGCCCCTCGGGAGCGCTGTCGCCTAGGTAGCCCACCAGCGGCATCCGTTTCTCGTCAGTGACCTCCACGCCACTCAACCGCAGGTCGCGAATCTGGTCGCCGGCCAGCCCCTGCAGCTCGGCTTTCAGCTTCCGTCGCCGCTCCCACACCACGTACGACACCGAGGGGACCGTGTGTTTGGTGGCGGTCACCGTCACCACGTGCTCACGGGAAAGCTCGATTTCATCTCCCGGCGCCGCGGGATACAACTTGCATGGCATCCGGCCGCGATCCAATTTGGTGAACAGACGCAGGATCCGCTCCATCGGCTCGATGGCCGACTCGGGCATATAAATCGTGGCGGGCTCCATTTTCATCATCCGCCCCCGCGCCACGTACACCGGCAACGAC
>CAYWTU010000588.1:0-3561 GCA_964461275.1 uncultured Pirellulales bacterium
GGCGTTTCTGGGGCGAGTGGCCCGTGCCAGCAAATGTCACGGATTGCCCGTTTGCGCTGCAAAAACTGCAGCGCATATGCAGCGCGGCCGCTTTCTGTGGCGCTGCGGAGGACGCGGGTTCCGCCGGTCTTTTTGGCGTCGGAAGATTCGCTACGGCCCGTGCCTGATCGGCGATGCCGATGTGGGTGTACTTCATCGTCATCTTCACGTCGGAATGCCGGGCAAGCTCCTTGGCCTCCGGGAGTGAAGCTCCATTGCGGAGCAGTTCCGTGATGTGCGTGTGCCGACCCGCGGCGTGGAAATCGGCGATCCCATCGTCGTTCTCGTAGGGGATGCCGGCCCCCTGCAAATCGTGCTTGACCATTAACCATGTTTTTCGCCGATCGAGCTTCGGGAACAACTTGTCGCTCGGCGCTTTCCCCCGCAGCCATGTACGCAATTCCGGCACCAAACTGGGATGGAGCGGAAGCACGTCCTTGCGGCGATGTTTAGAACAAGCGGCCTCTACAGTCACGGTCGGCGGCGTGGCATCCAGGGCGAAGCTGCGAGGCGAAAGACTGGCCAGTTCTTTTTTTCGCAAGCCGGTCATGTAGGCGAGCAGGTAGATGCGTGCTCGTTGCTTGCCAGGATATCGCTGCACGAGTTTCAGGCTGGTGCGAGCCGACTCGATCAGCTTCCATACCTCATCGGCGGTTAGCGCACGGCGTTGGTGCCGCACATCGACGGCAGTGTTCAGTCGCTCCAGGCCGACGATCGGATTAGCGATCAGGCGTTTGGTCGTGACACACCAATTGCAGAAGCCGTCCATCGCCTGCAAGTAATGGTTGTAGGTGCGATGCCCTAGGTCTTCATCCTTGCGGAGCTTCCGCAAGTAGGCTTGAACGGGCTCCCCCTCGATATCCGAAAGTTTCTCGAATTCAGCGCCTGCGATGATCCGCCGCACGCGAGTCATCGTCAGCTTCACGTGCTTGGACGTGTTGTCGGTGAGGCTCTCTTCAAACGCCTCCAAGTGCTCGTCGATAGGCAGCCGTTTCTGTTCGGCGAAGCGATCCAGCATGGGATCGATCAAGCCCTCGCTGCGCAGGCGAGCTTCGGTTTCGAGCTTGGCGGCCAGTTCTTCCGTTAGCCCCTTGTCGGTGAAGCCGAGCTTGGTACGGCGCTTACCGCGATGATCGAAATACTGGATGACATAGGACTCGTGGCGGCCCGTCTTGCGTTTGAAAATCGAGGCCATGCGGCACCTCGCGAAATGTGGGGGAGCGAAACGTTGTATTCTACCTCGGTCGTCGGCGAAGTCTCGATTCGAGCGCCGCTGGGGGCAAGCAGCCACCGGCGATCCAAGCATCGATGTCGGATTTCAGCCAGCGGATGGAATTGCCCAATCGCAACGGGGCCGGCAAAACGCCGGCGCTCCGCAATCGCCACACGGACCGTTTCGACAGTCGCAGCATCTTGGCAACTTCGTCGACTGTTACGACAAGTGGCTCGACCATGGGAAGTGGTCGATCGTCGTCGAATCGTTCGGCTGCATTTTCTGGGAAATGTGATTCGTGCATGATTACCTCTCCTTGTCTCGCATTGGTTGCACTGGAGGTTCGGTCGGGTCGTCATTCTTCAGCCGACGATTCAGTTCGGGGCTCGTTGCCCTTTGGATGATGCTGTCGAAACCGACGATTCCGGCTCTTTGGGCGGAAGCGGTTTGGCGACGTGCTTGGCTTCGGCTTTGGCCTTGCTGCGAAGACATTTCCAGCAAAGGTCCATCTTCGAACCGTTCTCGAAATCGACGGAAACGCATTCGGTCGGAGCGGAGCACCAACCGCAGATTGCCGAAACGAGTTGAAAACTGCTACGCATCGAATTGTTCCTCAAAAGCTTGAGAACCAGTGATCAGGTTTGCATTCATTCGTCGCCGTCGTCGAACGGCGATTGAGGGACGTTCGTCAGACACAGCACGGTATGACCTCCTGCTTTTGTTGGCCGCCCGCCGGGCCGCCAGCAGGCCGCGGCCGGCGGCAGCCGCGGACGACGGCGTGCCGGCCTGGCAAAAAATCGGGAACTTGATAGGTGCATGGTTTCGCATGGCGTCGTAGTGGCTCGGTCATTGCATGTCGGGTTTTGTGGCTGGTCTGACTAGCGACGTGGGTTACGGTCGGTCGTCGCGTGTGCGGTCGAGTAGGGGACGAACGGCCGCAGGTCGTGCATGTCGAAGCGACATGCACGATCGAGGCCGGAATCGTAGTTCGACAGACGTACGTAACCCATGATTAGTGGCCGGCTTTCCGGCCCTTCCGGCGACCCTGGTTGAGACCGGAGTTGCGCACAGGGTGAGGGACATCGATCGGGGCGGGGTTAGGGCCGGAGAAGAGCACAACTTGTTGACCGTCGCATCGCACGTAACGGGCGGAACGCCGTTGCTCCATCAGGTGTCTGAGCGTGGTGAAGTAGGCTGCGTTGGCAATCGGTCCGGCGACGGACGCCAGGTTTCGCAGCCGACGTTTGCCGACGGTGATATAGACGACGATGGGGCCCGCGACCGGATCGCAGACGTCGCCGTAGCGAGCGTTTTTGGCGGCGATGACCGCCAGCGGCTCGGTCGCCAGGTCGAGTTCGCCGAAGACACGTAGGCCTTGCGGCAACGTGAACTCAAAGTCGGGAAGCAGGTGCTGATCGACGCGCTGGGGGTGGCAATCGAAATCCTCGGGCGGACCGAGGGCGTCGGCCACGTCGGTAACGAGTACATCGTGCCGGGGCGAGCTCGGTTTCCATCCGTTGCCGTAGACATATTGGTTCGGGCCGGTGTCATCGATTCTCAATCGTCCAAAGGTCCGCAACCATCCACCCGCTCGAAGGGCGGCGAGACGACGGCTGCAGATTCGCCGGCTGGGAAAGAACCGACGGAGTTGGCGTTCGACGCAAATGCGGTGTTGGCAGAATTCGAGGACCTGGTCGTCGCGCGGGGAGAGCGGGGGCATGCCGGTGTTCCCTGAAACTCGGGGCGGCGGCGAATCCGCGTGAGCGCGCGTTTGGCCTTCAGGTCGCTGAGTCCCGGAAAGACCCACGGCTCTTCCAAGAGGGGAAGTTGCTCCTCGAACACTTCGCCGCGGAACTTGACATAACGTTGACCGGGCCGCAGTCGCATGATCGGGCCACGCAGCTCGGGATTGCCCAGATCGGCCGCGGCCCGGCGGGCATAGGTGTCATCGGGCAGGCAGTGCCAATTGTGGCGCGACGTGTTGGTCAGCAAGTTGTGCAAATCGTCACCCGGAAGCGAAGGCGCCTGGGCGATCAAATGGATGTGCAGCCCCATCTTGCGGGTTTCGGCGGCCGCCTTCAGCAGCGTGGAATCGATCAGCCCCCAGTTGATGGCCTCATCGATGAAGATCGCGATTTCGGGAAACGGTCGGGACCGGTCGAAGACATAGCGAATCACCTGATGGCGCACGCAGCCGAGCATCACCCGAATCGCCTCATCGCTGACTCCGTGGGTTCCCCCTTCCACGATCAGAATTCCTCGCTTCGCCAAGAAGCGGGGTAGGTCGAGACTGGTGCCGCACCGCAGAG
>CAYWTU010000589.1:0-3559 GCA_964461275.1 uncultured Pirellulales bacterium
AAGTCGTGTGCCATCCAGGCGCAAAACTCTTGGCGCTTGTCGGGATTGCGGCTATAGACTACGGCCCGTTTCAAAGGCCGCACGCGGGCAATGGCCGCCAATTGGGTCGCCGCCTGCCGGCCGGCCCCGATCAGCCCCAATTCCGTGCAACCGGGTTCGGCCATCCACTCGGCGGCTACGGCCGTGGCCGCGCCGGTGCGTAGTTGTCCCAAGCGGTCGGCTTCGATCAGTGCCGCGAGCGTGCCATCATTTGAATCGTACACGCCCACCAGAAACCTTGCGCCGGTGCGCGTCGTCGTGTAGCACTTCCACCCGACCAGGCCCAGGTACTCAGCGGCGGCGCTCATCGAGTGCAGCACAATGCCCGGCGCACTGGCACGCGCCCGGGGAACATTATGGGCCTGGGCTTGCCCCAGACTACGGAAGGCGCCTTCCACCGCATCGATGGCGGCGGCCATGTCGACCAGCCCCGCGACGTCCGCTTCAGTGAGGTATACGGCGGTCATGGTTGCACCCGTGCGTCTGTGAATGCGTGCGCTGGTTGTCGATGGGCCGCGTGTGTGTCAAGCGGTCAGCGCGCCGGCTCGCTGTCTGCACCGTTGCCGTCGTCATTATAGCGGCGACGCGCTTGACCGTAGCCAATGCCGCTTGGATATTTCACGCATGGAGCAGATTGACGCCAGCAATGCCGTGCCCTACCTGCGTGCTCGGGGCCGACTTGGCAAAGACGAGCCGGCGCGGGCCACCGAGTTGTCCGGTGGCATTTCCAACTGCGTGCTCTACATCTCGCGTCCCACTAAATCGGGCGGCGATTTCGTACTCAAACAGGCGCGCGGTCAGTTGCGCACTCCCGACCCATGGTTTTGCACCGTCGAACGCATTTGGCGGGAGGCGGCGGTGCTGCGGTGGTGCAGCCGATTCGCCCCGGGCGACGTTCCCTTGGTGCTATACGAAGACCGCGACGACTATTGGTTTGCGATGACCGCCGCGCCACAGCCGTTTGAAACATGGAAAGCGGAGTTGATGCGGCAAGAGGTGCGGACCGAGCGGGCGGTGCGCGCCGGCCGAATGCTGGGCAACATTCATGCCGGAACGTGGAACCACGCGCAAGCCCAGTCGGAGCTGGCCGATCAGACATTGTTCCAGCAACTGCGGCTCGACCCATACTATCGCAGCGTGGCCGCCGCGTGGCCGGACATGGCGCCCGATTTCGAGGCGTTGATCGACCTTTTGGCTCGGCATCGCCGCTGTCTAGTTCACGCCGACTTCGCACCCAAAAACCTGCTGGTGTCGGGCGCCGCGATGATGTTGGTCGACTTCGAGACCGGCCACTTCGGCGATCCGGCGTTCGACCTGGGGTTCTTTCTCACGCACCTAACGCTGAAGGCCTTTCATTTCGCTCCGCAACACGAGCCCATATTGCAACTTACCGAAATGTTCTGGCGCGAGTACGAGACCGCGGTGTCCGCGGCAGCAAGCGACGACGAGCGGCGCGACTTGGAGGCCCGCGGCAATTTGAACTTTGCCGGATGCGCTTGGGCCCGCTTGGATGGGACGAGCAAGGTGGACTACCTGGACGATCCTCGGCGACGCGAGTCAGTGCGCGAGTTATGTCGGTGGATTTTTCGAGAACAACCGGCCAAGTGGATCGACGTCCTGGCCAGGGCGCGACGAAGCATCGAAGGGATTGCGAGCCGATGAGCAAGATCGTCAAGGTCCATGCCCGCGAGGTGCTCGACAGCCGCGGCCGGCCGACCGTCGAGGTCGAAGTGCAATGCATCGGGGGCGCGATTGGCCGTGCGATTGTTCCTTCAGGCGCGAGCACTGGCACGTTCGAAGCTCATGAGTTGCGCGACGGCGATCCGGCCCGTTACGATGGCTGGGGAGTGCGCCAGGCAGTGGAGAACGTCAACGCGACACTCGGGCCCGCCGTGCGCGGAATGGACGCCGCCGATCAGGCGGCCATCGATTCGCGATTGTGCGAAATCGACGGCACGCCGCAGAAAACGGGTCTGGGCGCCAACGCGATCTTGGGCGTCTCGCTGGCGTCCGCCCACGCCGCGGCCGCCGCGCTCGGCGTGCCATTGTATCGCCATTTCGCGTCGCTGACGCACACCACCGCACCGCGACTGCCTACCCCGATTGTGAACCTGATTTCCGGTGGACTGCACGCTGGGGGCAATCTAGATTTTCAGGACGTTCTGATTTCGCCGGTCGGCGCCGCGACTTATGGCGACGGCCTGGAGTGGGTCGTGCGCGTATATCGTCGGCTCGGGGCGCTGCTTGCGGAACGCGGCTACGAGGGCCGCCTGGTGGGCGACGAAGGGGGCTTTGGGCCCAGGCTCAAGACCAATCGCGAGGCGCTGGAACTGGTCGTCGCGTCGATCGAACGCGCCGGTCTTCGGCCCGGCGACGACGTGACTCTGACGTTGGACGTGGCGAGTACGCATTTTTTCGACGGGACGCACTATCGACTGGCCGCGACCGGCGGACGGGCGCTGACGAGCGGCCAGATGATTGATCTTCTGGAGGGCTTGGCGAAAGATTTTCCCGTCACGCGGATCGAGGATGGCCTGGCAGAGGACGACTGGACCGGCTGGGCCGAACTGACGCGCGGACTGGGGTCGCGGGTGCGCCTGGTCGGTGACGACCTGTTTACGACCAACACGGCGCGTATCCAGCGCGGCGTGGACCTGCACGTGGCCAACAGCGTACTTCTGAAATTCAACCAGGTGGGCACATTGTCGGAAACGTTCGCGGCGTCGAAGCTGGCGGCCAGCGCTGGTTATGAACGCGTGGTCTCGGCCCGCAGCGGCGAAACCGAGGACGACACGATCGCTGATCTGGCCGTCGGAACGGCGGCCGAAATCATCAAGATTGGCTCGGTTGTCCGCAGCGAACGATTGGCCAAGTACAACCGGCTATTGCGGATTGAAGAAGAAATGATGCGGTAGTTGTCGACACACTACTCGTGAGCGAGTGCCACGCCGCTGGCGCCGCCGGCGCGCTCCAGCAACACGGCCCGGCCCACGTCGCCGCGCGGGGTCCACCTGTGGGCTTGGGTCGCCCGCTCGATCAGCGTAGTGTGAAACTGCCGATCCAACAGCAGGTAGTCGACCTGATACCGATCCAGGATCTGTTGCCAACCGTCGCTTGCGGTGGTGATTGCAAAGTACTCGTCCCAGACCTGCGGCGGATAGTTTTCCATGCGACCGTCCATGAAAATGGATCGCTCGTACGGCATTGTCCAGGCCAGGAACTCGCCCCATTCGAACCGGGTGAACACGCGAGCCGGCCTGTCCGTGTGCTTGACGGGCGCCAACAGGGTCTCCAGGTCGGTCTCCAGGCGGTGCGTGCCCCGGGCAATGAGCGGACTGAATCGCTCGCACCACGGCAGGCTCAGCGCCACGCCGGCCAACAGCGCTCCACAGAACGACAGGGCGGACCAATCGCCTAGTGCGTCGGACTCTTGGTCGCGCAGCCGGTCGCCCACGCGATAGGCCAGAAGCCTGGCGATGATCGGGGGGAGCAGTACCCACCACCAAACGACCATGCGCAC
>CAYWTU010000590.1:0-3557 GCA_964461275.1 uncultured Pirellulales bacterium
GGAAAGCAGGATACGGAAGGCCTCGGTCACCTGATCGACGTTGGCACCGCCGCCCACATCGAGGAAGTTGGCCGGCTCGCCGCCGTGCAGCTTGATCAGGTCCATCGTGCTCATCGCGAGGCCGGCCCCGTTGACGAGGCAGCCGATGTTGCCCCCAAGCTGCACGTAGCTGAGGCCGGCGGCGCCCGCCTTGAGCTCGTTGGGGTTTTCTTCCGAGAGGTCGCGCAGCTCGGCCAAGTCTTTGTGCCGGTACAAGGCGTTGTCGTCGAAGTTCATCTTGGCGTCCAGCGCCAACAGCTCACCGCTTTTGGTGACCACCAATGGGTTGATCTCGGCTAGGCTGCAATCCAATTGCACAAACGCCTTGCAAAGCGCCTTCATGAACGGGCCGGCCGCTTTGGCCGCGGCCCCTTTGAGGTTCAGCTTGGCGGCTAGCTTGCGGACCTGAAAGTCTTGTAAGCCGCCATCGGGATGAAACCACTCCTTGAGAATCTTTTCCGGCGTATGGGCCGCCACGTGTTCGATGTCCATGCCCCCTTCGGTCGACGCCATGAGCACGGGCAAGCCTGCTGCGCGATCGACCACGATGCCCAAATAGAGCTCGCGGTCGATGTCGCAGCCTGCCTCGACCAGCACCTGCCGCACCACCTGTCCCTCAGGACCGGTTTGGATGGTGACCAGCGGTTGGCCCAAGAGGGCCTCGGTCACGGCTGCCGCGTCGGCCGCGCTTTTGACCAACTGCACGCCGTGCTGCTTGGGGTTTGTCTTGATGGTCCCTTTTCCTCGGCCGCCGGCGTGAATTTGCGCCTTAACCACGGCGATTTTGCCGCCGAGCTTGGCATACGCGTCGGCCGCCTCGGCTTTGCTGCGGACGACAATGCCGTGGGGAACCGGCACTCCGGCCTTGCGGAGCAATTCCTTGCCTTGAAATTCGTGAATCTTCATGGGCCACTTGGGCGAGGGAACAGCGGCGACATTCGCGGCGCCCATGGGGGGCGCAACGACCCGCCGCCGAACGGGTAATAAGCGGCGGATTATAGGGTCGCTTGGCGAACAGGGTCAACCGGCGATGCGCAGCGTGAGCAGATGTGAAACGTGCGACAGTTGGCGATTGCACGCGCGGACCAAGAATTCCCGTGGCTATCGTCCCCAGGCTTGCTCTGTCGCTTCGCGCTCGCCGCCAGGCGGTCCGGCCGGTATGCTGCCCCGATGTCCCACGCCGGCCGTCCGAAAGATCAAATGGCCCACGAGGCCCCGCGACTAGCGCCCGTACTTGGCGTCGTTACGGCCACCACGCTGGTGGTCGGCGAGGTGATCGGATCGGGCATCTTCTTCAAGCCGCGCTCGGTGGCGGCGGCAACCGAAGGCTATCTGGGGTTGATCTTTGGTCTGTGGATCGTCTGCGGGCTGATCAACTTGTGCGGGGCGCTGACCATGGCCGAATTGGCCGCGATGATGCCGCACGCCGGCGGAAACTATGTGTTTCTGCGACAGGCGTACGGTCGGCTGTGGGGGTTCTTATGGGGTTGGGCTGAATTCTGGGTAATCCGCACCGGCGCCATCGCCGCCTTGGCCAACGCCATGGCGATGTCGCTGGTGCCGCTGCTGATCGACATCGGATGGCTCACCGGCGTGGAGGTCGGCAGCGCCGCGTCGCGTGGCTGGCAGCGCGGCTTTGCGGTGGCCGCCATTGTGCTGTTGGCCGGCGTGAACATCGCCCGCACCCGTTGGGGCGGCGCGGTGCAAAACGTAACAACGGCCGTCAAAATCGTCGCCTTGGCGTTCATCGCCGTCCTGCCCTGGATCTGTTCGCACGAGCCGGTCTCCTGGGACCGAGTTTGGCCCACCGAAGCGCCCAAGAGCTTGCTCGTCGGCCTGGGAACGGCATTGGCGGGAATCATGTGGGCGTTCGACGGCTGGGGGCAGGTGACCGTTGTCTCCGAAGAGATCCGCAACCCGCAGCGCAACGTGCCGCGGGCGTTGGCCGGCGGAATGGTGATGTTGATTGTGTTGTACTTAGGCGTCAACGTGGCGTTTCATTCGGTCTTGTCAGCCGAACAATTGGCGCAAGAGCCGGTTCCGGCCGAGGCGGTGATGAAGGCGCTCTTGGGCGGCAGGGGGGGCCAATTAACACTGGCCATTTTGGCGATTTCAACGTTCGGCGCGCTGAACTCGAACATCCTGGTTGGGCCGCGTGTGTTGTTCGCCGTGGCCCGCGATCAACCGCAGCTCAGACCGCTCAGCCACATCGATCCGCGGACCGGCACGCCGGCTTTGGCGATCGCGGTGCTATGCGCATGGGCGATCGCCTTGATCGTGCTGGCCGGCTGGCTGAGTAGTTCCGACAAGCCGCTGTTCGACGTGCTTACCGACTATGCGATCTTCGGCGGGTCGATCTTTTACTTCCTGGCGGTGCTGAGCGTCTTTGTGTTCCGCGTGCGCGAACCGGAAGCGCCGCGGCCGTATCGCACCTGGGGCTATCCGGCAGTCCCCTTGGCGTTTGCCGGGTTTTACGTATTTCTGCTGGTGAGCATGTTCGTCGCCAACCCGCTGGAATCGGTGGCCGGGCTGACGTTGATCGTCGCCGGCGTGGCGGCCTACGCCCTCGCCAACCGGGACCAAAACCGTTAGCGATCTTCGGCAGCGGAAAGATCGCGCGGCGCCCGATAGGCGATGGCTCGCCGCACCACGGCGGGTTGCGGCGCTTGGGGGCCCTTGATGGCAAACCACAAGATTTCGTTGAGCTCGAAGTCGTCGATCCGATCGTACTCGCTAAAATCCATTTTCAACGAGCGCTCGGCGCCATACGCGGTGGCCTCATTGCGGGCCTCCAAGTCGATCCGGGCCGATTCGTGCTCGTACGGCGTCAGGTCGGCCTGATCGGTAAAGCTGCCGAACATCGGCGTGGCGGCGGCGTCGAACTGGCTCAGCGGTGGTAGGCCCAAGATAAGCTCCATCGTCCTGAGCATGCTGCACGTGGTGTACTGCGTGCTGTCCAAGTGCCGGCGCTTGACATAGGGGCTGATCACCAGGCCGACCGTGCGCCGCGCGTCGACGTGGTCGGGGCCGTTCTGGGCATCGTCTTCGATCACAAAGATCGCCGTCCGGGGCCAATACTTGCTCTTGGTGACCGCTTCAACGAGCCGGCCCAGCGCCAAGTCATTGCTTGCGACGCAAGCGGCCGGCGTCGGCTCGCCGGGGCGGGTGCCTTTGGTGTGGTCTTCGCCCAGGCTCATCACGATGAAGTTCGGCAGGTTGCCGTGCCGTTCAAATTCGCCAAATTCCTCCAAGAAGATTTCCACGTTGTCGGTGTCGCGATGCGGTCGCGACGGATCGCGAGGAACGCCGTAGGCCGGGCAGACGTGTCCTGCCAGACCCGGCACGCCCGCCTCCATTCGCACGCTTCCATCGGACTGGCTGACACGTTTTCCGTACTCTCCGTAGCTGCGAAATGTCAGGCCGGCTCGATCGCAGGCGTCCCAGATGTAGCCCGACGGCGCGTTGGCCAGGTTCAATTCGTCATCGTCGTCGATCCCTTCACGGCCGGAATAGGTCAG
>CAYWTU010000591.1:0-3552 GCA_964461275.1 uncultured Pirellulales bacterium
GCGGCTGGGAACGCCTTAGCTCGTCAAGCGACACGCGAGTACGTAGAAATCCCTGCCCAGGCCGGCGTCTGTCTCGCCGGCGACGTCTTGTCCGGCCGAATGAAGCCCACGGCCTGTCCCGCGTTCGGCACGCAATGCACACCGGAACACCCTTGCGGCGCGCCGATGGTTTCCAGCGAAGGCGCCTGCGCGGCGTATTTCTTATACCATCCCTCCTCGTCCATGGCGGGGCGCTCCGCGGACGCCTGTGCGGCGATCGAAAGCCCGCCATGAACACGCCTGCCTTTCATGCTGCCGACTGTCCGGCGCCCGTGGAAGGCGCCGGCGATTGCATCTCGCTGGCCCACGGCGAAGGGGGGCGGTTGATGCGTCAACTGATCGCCAGTCACATTTTGCCCAAGTTCGGTGGAGCAACGCTTCGCCAGCTTGGCGATGCCGCAGCGCTGCCCGCCGTTTCCGGCGCTTTGGCGTTCACTACCGACAGCTTTGTCGTGTCGCCGCTGTTTTTTCCCGGGGGCGATATCGGTCGATTGGCCGTGCTTGGCTCCGTCAACGATTTGGCGGTCGCCGGCGCGCGGCCGCGGTGGCTCACATTATCGTTGATCCTCGAAGAAGGTTTGCCCATCGCCTTGCTCGATCGTGTGCTCGACAGCGCGGCTGCGGCCGCGGCCGAAGTTGGCGTGGAGATTGTGGCTGGCGACACGAAGGTCGTGTCCCGCGGCGCAGCCGATCAGATGTTCATCACCGCCTCCGGCATCGGCGAGTTTGTGGAACCTCCGCCGCCGGGCGCCGCGGCGATTCTGCCGGGCGACGCGCTCTTGGTTAGCGGTCCCATCGGACGCCACGGCGTCGCCGTGTTGGTGGCCCGCGAGTCGCTGCTGGTTCCTCCCTGGCCCCACAGCGATTGCGGAGAACTCTATTCGGCCGTCGCCGCACTGCGGAAGGCCGGCGTTCCGACGCGCGCCATGCGCGACGCCACCCGAGGCGGCGTTGCCGCCGTGTTGCACGAATGGTCGCATGCCAGCGGGCACACGTTGACCGTCGATGAGGCCGCCATACCGCTCACATCCGAAGTTCGCGGCGTCTGTGAATTGCTGGGGCTCGATCCACTGCACGTAGCCAACGAAGGCACGATGGTCGTGGCCGTCCCCGCGGATGCCGCCGACGCCGCGGTGACCGCGCTGCGTTCGACCGCTGCCGGAGCGCTGGCCCGTGGCATCGGCTTGGTGCAACCGCGCGGGCTGGCGCCGGTGACCGTGCGCCGGGCGCTCGGCCGCGAGCAGCCGCTTGACGAACCGCTGGGCGCTCCATTGCCGCGGATTTGTTGAACCATTCAACCGCTTCACCGGGGGCGAGACTTCTGTGCCGATCAGAAACCTGGAAAAGATTCTTCGACCGCGAAGCGTGGCCGTGATTGGGGCTAGCGCCGATGCGTCGAAAGTGGGCCATGTGGTGCTGCGGAATCTGCTAGCCGGCGGTTTCAAGGGCAACGTCTATCCCGTCAACCCGGGGCGCTCATCGGTGCTTGGCGTTCAGGCTTGGCCCAACATCGCCAGCCTGCCCACACCAGTGGATCTGACGGTGATTTGTACGCCGGCGGCTGGGGTCCCGGAACTCGTGCGACAGTGCGGCCAGGCCGGTGCGCTCGGGCTGCTGATCGTTTCGGCCGGGTTTCGCGAGACGGACCTCGCGGGCCGCGAATTGGAAGCGCGAGTTCAAACCGAGGCGGCAAGGTTTCCAGATTTGCGCATCCTAGGGCCCAACTGCTTGGGGGTCATCGTGCCCGGCATTGGGCTCAACGCGAGTTTTTCGGCGGCCATGCCTTGCGCCGGCCGCGTGGCGTTTATTTCGCAATCCGGCGCCCTTTGCACGGCGGTGTTGGACTGGGCGCGCGGCGAGGAGGTGGGCTTTTCGCACTTCATCTCCATCGGCAACATGTTGGACGTGGGATTTGCCGATTTGATCGACTACTTGGCAGCCGATCGCGACACGGAGGCCATCCTGCTGTACGTCGAATCGCTGAGTCATTGCCGCGAATTCATGTCCGCCGCCCGGGCCTTCGCCCGAGCCAAGCCGCTTATCGTGTGCAAAGCGGGACGCTTTGCGCAGTCGGCCCAAGCGGCGGCTTCGCACACCGGCGCGATGGCCGGGGTCGACGCCGTTTACGACGCCGCGTTTGAGCGGGCTGGCATCGTGCGCGTAGCGGACGTGGCCGAGCTATTTGACTGCGCGGAGCTGCTCGCTCGACACTCCGCCCCCGCGGGGCCGCGACTGGCAATCGTTACCAACGCCGGCGGTCCCGGCGTCATGGCGACCGACGAACTCGTGCAGCGTCGCGGCGAACTGGCCTCGCTCTCCTCGGCCAGCATCGTGCGGCTGGATGAACTCCTGCCCAACTACTGGTCGCATGCCAACCCTGTGGACGTGCTCGGCGATGCTTCTCCACAGAGATACGCACAGGCAGTTGCCGCGGTGCTTGACGATGCAAACGTCGACGGCGTGCTGCTGATACTCACGCCGCAGGCAATGACTGACCCAACGGCCACGGCCGAGGAGATCTGCCGCCTGACAGCTAGGGCGCACAAACCGATTCTGACCGCGTGGATGGGGGGTCCTGCCATCCGGGCGGGCGTTGCACGACTCAATCAAGCGGGCGTTCCTACCTACACCTCGCCCGAAGCGGCGGTGCGGGCGTTCATGCACCTTGTTTCGTATGCGCGGCGGCGCGACCTGCTTGCCGAGACCCCCCAGGCGGTTCCCGTTCGATTTCACTTGGACAGCGCGGCCAGGCAGGCGGTGTTGCGTCGCGGGAATTCGAACGCCGGCGACTCGCACGTTCCAGCTCCCGTTGTGCTTCCGCCGCTGGCCCGCGAACTGCTCTCGGCGTATGAAATCCCCACTTCGCAAGCCGTGCCCGCCGAGAGCGCCGCGGCGGCCGTCATTGCTGCCGAGAAAATCGGTTTCCCGGTGGCGCTCAAGATTCTCTCGCCCCACATCTCGCATAAGACCGACGTCGGCGGCGTCATGTTGGGCCTGCACAGCGCCGCGGAAGTTTCGAAGGGCTACGACCGCATCGTGTCCGCTGCTCGATCAGCCCGTCCTCAGGCGCGCTTGCTGGGGGTCACGGTCGAGCGGATGGTAAGCGCTCCCTACGGTTTCGAAATGATGTTGGGGAGCAAACAAGACCCCGCATTCGGCGCAGTGATCATGGTGGCCGCGGGGGGCGTCGCCACCGAGGTGCTTGCCGACCGCGCGCTAGGCCTGCCGCCGCTCAACCAGCGGCTAGCGGAACACATGCTTCGGTCGCTTCGCGTTTGGCCACTGTTAGGCGGCTATCGTGGCCGCCCGGCGGTCAACGTGCCACGGCTCGTTGAGGTGTTGATCCGTTTCTCGTGCCTCGTCGCCGAACACCCGGAGATCGACGAGTTGGACATCAACCCCCTGCTGGTCACGCCCGATGACGTCACGGCGGTCGACGCGCGCGTCTCCCTTCACGCCCAGCACTGGCAATCGCCGCCTCGCGCTTACGCTCACTTGGCGATTCTGCCTTAT
>CAYWTU010000592.1:0-3551 GCA_964461275.1 uncultured Pirellulales bacterium
CTGAGACCCAACGGTCTTCGGTAATGTTCGGGTCGACGGAAAAATATCGATAGTCGAGCACCCCCTTGGCCGGCACGGCATACGGCCGCCGGCTGACCGGAACGATCAGGTCCGGTTCGCCCATCCGCCATCGGAATTCCGACGCCAAAGGGGGTTGAGTCGTTTCCGTCGGCGGCGTTCCTTGAGGGGCGCCGGCGGTCACCCATCGGGCCACAAGCTGTCGCTCCTCAGGCGAGAGGCGCATGTCGTTGGAGAAGTCGCCGTGGGCCGGGTCGGCGTGCCAAGGAGGCATGCGGCCTTCGGCCACTACTTCGCCGATCATCTCCGACCAGCCGGCCACGTCTTCGTAGCTGCCCAACGACATCGGGCCGATCTCGCCGGGCCGATGGCAGGTGACGCAGCGCTTGTGAAAAAGCGGGGCAATGTGTTGGTGGTACGTCACGGCGGCGCTCGCTTGCGGCGTGCGTACGCGGCCGATCAGGCAACCCAAGGCGTCGGTGGCCGGAACGCGGACTTCGCGGCCTGCCAGGAGGTCGTCGATGGCCTCGGCACAGTCGCGGCGCGTGGGCGTCGGGCGCTGATAACCGATGCCGTATTGATCGTCGACGCGGCCGACGTAGCGAATGGCGCGCTGGCGGTCGAGCACGAAGACCTGCGGCGTGCGCTCGGCGCCCAGCGCGTCGGCCACACGATTGCCGGGGTCCTTGAGCAGTGGATAGCTGAGCTTGAGCTTGCGAGCCAGCGCCGTCAGCTCGGCGCCGCTGTCCTGTTGATTGGAGTCGACCGCCAAGACGGCCACGCCGCGGCTGCGGTACTGCTGGGCCAATTCGTCCAGTCGCGGGGCATACGTCTTGGCCAGGGGGCACTCGACGCCCAAGAAGGCGACCACCACAACCGCACGATCGGCGTAATCGTGCAAGCGATGCGGGGCGCCGTCTTGATCGCGGAGTTCAAAATCGGCGATGGATTTGCCTAGCGAATCGGCCGCTGCGCCGAACGCCTGGGCGGGAAGCATCAGGCATGCCAAAAGCAAGGCGCCTGTCGAAGCCAACAACTTGTGCGTCATCCGGATTCGGGGAGTGGGTGTGCGATTAACGGACCAGATCCGTGACAACGGGCAAGTTCGCCGCGGACGCATTACAAGGTATTTACTCACCTGGTCAGCGGTTGGTTTCAGCCATGCCGCCCATTCGCAACAGTTTAGCTGACAGGCGGTTATGAACAAACCCTAAACCACTCGCCCCAGCGACGCGTGAAGACTGGTACAAATCGCGAAAAGGGGGCGCCATGCGCTTGAAAACAGGCCACGGTTTGTCCTAGGATGCGTCCGTTCGAAGCGTGGTATCGGTAGAGCCCCTGGGGCGACCATCGGGAGTCGGCAGGCATCGAGATCGATCGATCTTGGCCCGCCGCAACAGTCCCAAAAGTCGCTCCACGCGAAGGTATCTCAAGAGCCCGCCGTCGGTCCGATGCGACCGGAGGCGGGCTCTTTTTTTGCGCTGCGGCAGCCAGCGCCAAAGACACAAAGCGGAGCAACAGCGATGGCCGAGGCGGCGCCGTGGGCGGTGCACGACGTGGGCAACCTGACGGCCACGGCGCTGTTGGGTTGGTACGCCTGGCACACCGCCTCACGCACGTTGCCGGCGCTGGTGCGGGCGTTTCGCGAGGAGTTGGCGGCGCAGCGCAGCGAATGGGCCGACGAGCGCGAGGCGTTTCGACAGGAACTGGCGGAGGAGCGCATGCAGCGGCACGCGGACAGCCTGTCGCTGCTGGAAGGATTGCAAACCCTGTCGCGGCAGATGGCGGGCCACTGCGAAACGGAGTGCCCACGTTGCGCCGCGCTAAAAGAGAGGAGCCGATGAGATGGCGACGGTCGTGGTGCAACGATTTCCGGGGGGAGCGCTGAGCAAGCTGCGCGACTTGCTGCGGCTGGTGGGAGTGTTTCGCGGCGAAGCGCCGGCGCTAACTGAACCCGACGGGTTGCGGCAGGCGCTGGAGACGATTCTGAAGTTGGCCGAGGCGTTGGGGCTCGACGCCGAGTGGACGGCTCGGCTGCAGGCGGTGCTCGGCAACGAAGCGACGTTCCAGTTGGTGCTGAGCCTGGTGCGCTTCGTGTACGACCTACTGGACGGCGACGACAAGCCCAGCGACGTGCGTTCGCAAGATGTGGAGTTGCTCGCGACGGTCGAGGCGCAGTCGGTGCTGGTGTGGCTGCCGTTGGTGATTCAACTGGTCGGCCTGTGGAGGCAGGTTCGGGCAACGCGGCGCGACCGCCGCGGGCCGGAAGCGGCGGACGGCGATTAACCGTCAGGCGCGCACGTTCGAACGATTGTTTCTTGGCGGCGGCGCCGTCAATCAACGCTGGACAGTTCGAGGGACGGATGATGAACGAATCTCCCATTTGGCGGTTGCCGCCGTATCGCGTGCGAATGGTGCAGACGGCGCTGTCCGAGACGCTGGACTGGGGACTGCGGTTTGCCGGAGTCGAAGAGGAGTGGTCGCTGGGCCGTGGGGAGGGAGTGCGCGTGGCGGTGCTCGACACCGGCTGCGACCTGGAGCACCCCGACCTGCGCGAGGCGGTGCTCGCCTGCGAGGATTTTTCCGGGTCGTGCTCCGGCGCTCGAGACGTGCAGGGCCACGGCACGCACTGCGCCGGCGTGATCGCAGCCCGGCAGAACTTGGTGGGTGTGATCGGCGTGGCGCCGCAGTGCCAGGTGATCGTGGGCAAGGTGCTGGGCGACGACGGCTCGGGCGCGTCGTCGGCGGTGGCGGCGGGCGTCGATTGGGCCGCGGAGCAAGGGGCCGATGTGATCTCGATGAGTTTGGGCAGCCGCGACGCGAGTCAAGATATTCGGCGGGCGCTGGAACGGGCTGTGCTGGCGGGAAAGTTCATCGTATGCGCTGCCGGAAACGAAGGCCGTCCCGACAGCGTTGGTTACCCGGCGGCGTGGGACGATCTGGCAGTGGCTGTGGGGGCCATTGGGCCCGACGGACGGTTGGCGAATTTTTCCAGCCGCGGTCGACAGGTCGACGTCTGCGCCCCCGGCGTCGATGTCCTCTCCTGTTGGCCGGGAGGTCGGTACGCCAAGCTCTCGGGCACGAGCATGGCCACGCCGTTCGTGGCAGGAGTGGTGGCGCTGGCGGTGGCGCGCCAGCGGCAACTGGGCGGCTCGGCGACGCTGCGGACGCAGGCCGATTTGATTGGGCAGTTGCAACGGACGGCGATCGACGCCGGCGCGCCGGGCGCCGACGCCGAATACGGTTTTGGACTGGTCAACCCCAAGCGGCTCTTGGCCGCGGCCAAGCAAAAGCGGCCAGCGGCCAGTCAGGTGTTGGTATTGGGACCTGTGAGCCTGTGGGGCTACGCGTGGACACTGCAAGGTTCTCCGCAGACGCGCGGGTAAGCGCCGGCGAGCACAACACGGACGAGTGACGATGATGACCTTTCGACCTTGGACATTCGCGGTGATCGTTTTGGCGGCGTTCGCGCTGGGGCTGTTGTGCGGACGGACCGTGTTCGGACAGACGCCGGCGACCGAATTGCAGGCCGC